>JBPCTP010000260.1:0-3907 GCA_051011615.1 Microthrixaceae bacterium
CCCATGTCCTTGCCGACGATCCTCAGGGCGTTCTCCAGTGCGGCGAGGGTGACGATGGCGGTGCCGTGCTGGTCGTCGTGGAACACGGGAATGTCCATCTCGGCGTCCAGGCGCTCCTCCACCTCAAAGGCCCCCGGCGCTGCAATGTCCTCGAGGTTGATTCCACCGAAGGTCGGCTCCAGGCGCTTGACCGTCTCGATGATCTCCTCGGTGTCGGTGGTCCTGAGGCATACGGGGAACGCATCCACTCCGGCAAAGTGCTTGAACAGAAGCGCCTTGCCCTCCATGACCGGCATTGCGGCTTCCGGGCCGATGTCCCCCAGGCCCAACACGGCCGTGCCATCGGTGACGATCGCCACGGTGTTCTTCTTGATCGTGAACTCGTGCGCAGAAGGGGGATTCTTCTCGATCTCCTTGCACACCCGGGCAACGCCGGGCGTGTAGGCCATGGACAGGTCTTCCACGTCGCGTACCGGGGCCAGGCTGAGCACCTCGATCTTGCCGCCCTCGTGCATCTTGAAGGTGCGATCCTCGAACTCGAGGATCTCGATCCCGTCGATCGCCTCGAGGGCGCCACGCACCTGGTCCTGGTGGGCCTCGCTGGTGCAGTTGACGACGAGGTCCTCATCCAGGTGGGCCGTCTTCACCTCGAATCCCTGGAGGGCGGAGATGTTGCCGCCGACCTCGCCGATCGCGATCGCGACCTTGCCGAGCATGCCGGGTTGGTTGGTCATCCGGACCCGAATGCGGACCGAATAGGCGGGTGTGGGGGTGTCTGCCATCGCGCAGACGGTAGTGCCGCCGGATGGCCGCCACTCAGTCACATACGCGTGCCACAGATCCGCCTACACGCGCATACACAACCGAGAGCGCCGAACCGGTCGGTGGGGCTACTCCTCGCTCCACTGCGTTGCGACCGTGGGGTCCCAGCCCTCGAGGCCATAACGGGTGAAGGTGTCGACGAAGAAGAACTCGTGGAGCCCGTATCCGACGGCGCCGTCGCAGTCTCCGCCTGCCTGGGTGAAACGGCCGACCTGATCTACGAGACCGAAGAGCCGATCCGTGTCGCGTTCGTAGTCGATGTCGACCACCTGCACGACCTCGTCGGGCCCCTGGTACATCCCGAAGCGCCAGTCCTCATCGATGCCGTAGCCCGTGCCCAGAAGCAACCACGCATCCAGCAACGGTTCGACGTCGACCTTGAAACCTCCACCGGGAGCATCGGGGAACAGCAGGGTCGAAGCGTTGACGTACCTGGTGCCCGGGGTCAGCACGGCGTCGTGCTCTGGGCGGCCGAGGTGTTCGGGTTCGCGGGCCGGGTCGGACCAGATCCGGGTTGCCTCCTCGATCACCCTCGTGCCGTCCTCGTGTTCGTTGACCATGTAGAGGATCGTGTGGTCCTCGAACTGCATCGGCACGTAGTTCCAGAAGCCCTGCATCTGGCCCTCGGTGCGGATACCAGCGGGCTCGGGCTCTCCGACCGGGCGAACTCCCCAGCTGCGGTCGCGCGTACCCCACCACTTGTCGGGCGTGACCTCGAAACGGTGGCCGTCGAGTTCGATGTGACCCGCCCAGCGACCGGTCTGTGCAAGACGCATCGTGTCGAACACCGGTCGCCCATGCATCCGCTGGAACTGCCGCGGCTCCTCGTAAGCCGGCATCGAACCGGTCCAGTGCAGCTCGAAGTTGAGCCCGTATTCGCGCTCGGTGTCATTGCGGGGTTCACAGGCGATGCGAAGTTCCTGCAAGGGCTTGATCACCTCGACCGACAGCGGCCCGATGCTCATGTCCATGCGGTCCCCCAACTCGCGCGAAGCCCGTACGACCCGGTGGGTGTTGCCGGTGACGAGAAGCGCGAATGCGTCGGTGACCGCGAGGTTGGGATACTGGCCCAGGCCGAAGATCAGGAACGCCTCGCCGTCGTTCGAATGACAATTGAAGTAGTACCGGTCATAGAAGTTCCGGTCGCTGTTGACCACGTGGCGAACCATCTCGGCGGTCTGGTGCACGGGATAGTCGTCGAAGGACGAAACGTCTCCGTGGGAGGGCGGGGTGTCGAAGTCAGCCATTCCGTGACACTACCGGTGAGGGCGTCACATACGCCCGGCAGCCCCGGAAGTGAGATGGCCGTGCACCGCCGGGTCGGCTCTAGGTGAAGGTGACGTCTCCGGATCCCGGGGTTACCTCACCTATTACGACTGCACGGTGTCCGGCGGTGCGCAACACATCGATCGCCTTGGTGGCGTCGTTGGCCGCGACGACTGCGACCATGCCGATTCCCATGTTGAAGACCTTGCGCATCTCGGCAGGATCCACCGAACCGATGCGCTGGAGTTCGTCGAACAACCTCGGAGGTTCCCAACTCGATTCGTCGATCACCGCGTCTAGGTCATCGGGCATCACCCGCACGATGTTGCCGGGCAGACCTCCACCGGTGATGTGGGCCACGGCGTGCAGCTCGACCGCTTCGGCCAGCTTGCCGATCGCGGGCGCGTAGATCACCGAGGGCCGCAGTAGTTCCTCGGCAACAGTGGGGGCATGCGGATCGTCCCAGGCGCGTTCCTCGAGAGACAGCCCGGCGACTTCGAACACGAGGCGGCGGGCCAACGAGTAGCCATTGGAACGCAGGCCGGGCGAGGGCAACCCGAGCACGACATCGCCGGGAGAGACCGACGAAGGAAGCATTGCGTCACGCTCCACGACTCCGACCGCGAAGCCGACCAGGTCGAACTCGCCTGGTGCCATCGCCCCCGGATGCTCGGCCATCTCGCCGCCAACCAGGGAACACCCGGCCTGGCGACACCCCTCGGCGATGCCACCGACCAACTGCTCAACCTGATCGGGATCGAGTTGACCGACGGCGATGTAGTCGAGGAAGAAGAGCGGTTCGGCACCCTGGCACACGAGGTCGTCAACGCACATGGCGACCAGGTCGAGACCGATCGATCCGAAGTTCTTGGCATCTCGGGCGACCATCGCCTTGGTACCGACTCCGTCGGTGGTGGAGACGAGGACAGGATCCCGATATGCAGACGGATCCATCCGGAACAGGCCGCCGAATCCACCGATGTCGCCGATCACCTCGGGGCGGAAGGTCGATTTCACATCGGCCGCTATTCGGCGCACTGCCTCCTCGCCCGCGTCGATAGAAACGCCGGCCGCTTCGTAGGTCTCACCCATCTATCGCCGACCTGCCCTCGGAACCTGAATCGGCCGCCTCTTGTGCGGGAAGTGTGGAGTCGCCGTCCTCGGCGAACATAGTGCCCTGGAAGAGCGACTGGGGCTCCGGTGCATCCGTGTCTCCGAGTTCGAGCACTCCCTTGCCGGCTTCCTCGGGAATCGGCACCGGGTAGGTGCCGGTGAGACATGCCGTGCAGAAGCCTGCGCCGGGAGCTCCGACCGCATCGACCAGCGAATCCAGCGACAGGTAGGCAAGCGTGTCCACCCGCAGGTAGTCGCGGATCTCGTCGACCTCCATGTTGGCCGCCAACAGCTCCGCGCGTGATCCCGTATCCATGCCGTAGAAGCAGGGCCAGCGATACGGCGGAGAGGAGATGCGCATGTGCACTTCCTCCGCGCCGCTCTCTCGAAGCATCTGCACCATCGAACGGGTGGTGGTGCCGCGCACGATCGAGTCGTCGACAACAACGAGCTTTTTGCCCTCGATGTTGTCTCGGAGCGGATTCAGCTTCATCCTCACGCCAAGTGCACGCATCTCCTGGCTCGGGGCGATGAAAGTGCGGCCGATGTAGCGGTTCTTCACCAGACCGTGGCCGAAGGGAATTCCCGACCGGCGCGCATAGCCCTCGGCAGCCGGGATTCCCGATTCCGGCACGCCCATGACCAGGTCGACCTCCACCGGCGCCTGTTCGGCGAGCCGCTCACCCATCGCAACACGAGCGGCGTG
>JBPCTP010000261.1:0-3028 GCA_051011615.1 Microthrixaceae bacterium
GGACGGCGCTGGTCTCCTTGTGAAACAGGGCGTCGGAATATGTGCTCGGGCCTTGGTCGGCCCGTTGGCCATTGACGTCAGCCGGATGATCCTCGTCGTGCGTCGGCGACGAACTCGAAGCAGTGCCGGGATGTGGCACCCAACGCATGGAAACGGCCGCCGCGACGATCGCGGCCGTGGTGGGCTCGAGTCCGCCGTTGGTGGTGTCGGTCTCGATGTCGAATCCGACCAGGGGCACCAGGGGTGTGTCCGGTGCTGCGGGAATTGCCTCATTGCGGTGCATCGGACTCGCGGCCGATGGCGCGCCGGCTGAGGTCGGTGGCAGCCCTGTTGTGGCCGGGGAAGCTGTTGGCCCTACGAGGCTCATGGCTGCATGGTAGGACGGGGCTACGACACACGGATCCCATCCCGAATGCACGTTCTGCGCCATCGTCGCCGGCACCATCACCGCGCACGAGGTCTGGCGTGATGATGCCGTGGTGGCGTTCCTTGATCACACCCCTTTGTTCCACGGTCACGTCCTTGTGGTGCCAAGTGCCCACTTCGAGACCCTCGCTGATCTTCCCGAGCCCGAACTCGGCGGCTATTTCGGGCGGGTGAAGGCGATCTCATCGG
The DNA here is from genome assembly GCA_051011615.1 of Microthrixaceae bacterium. Lineage (GTDB taxonomy): Bacteria > Actinomycetota > Acidimicrobiia > Acidimicrobiales > Microtrichaceae > JBPCTP01. The sequence goes on from JBPCTP010000261.1 coordinate 616, forward strand.
CTCTGCCCGACGCGCTCGGATGCAGTGGAACGTTCGTTGCGATGAACAACACCGTGTCGCAATCGGTCCCGCACCTTCATGCCCATGTGGTGCCACGGACCAAGGGCGATGGGCTTCGCGGGTTCTTCTGGCCGCGCACCAAGTACGACGACGACGCCCAGGCAGCGGCGTTCGCCTCCCGCATCGCCGCCGCCCTCCACGACGACTGAACCACACACCAGTGCTCTGACCGGGGGATTTGGGTTGTGGCTGGGGGTCGCACAGGGGGTGGAGGGGTTGGGAGCGGGGCGTGGAGGGGTTGGGAGCGGGGCGCGGAGGGGTTGGGGGTCGGGGCGAGAGCGGTGCTTGCAGGGTCCGAGACCGGGTGGCCGGTACGATCGGTGGCGCCTCCAGCCCGGACGGCAGGGGTGGACCCCCCAGAAATGTCACGACACCTCATCACAAGTGCGCTGCCCTACATCAACGGCGTGAAACACCTGGGCAACCTGGTCGGCTCAATGCTGCCCGCGGACGTCTACGCGAGGTACCTGCGCGCGGGTGGCCACGAGGTGTTGGCCATCTGTGCAACCGATGAGCACGGCACGCCCGCGGAACTGGGTGCCCTCGCCGAAGGCGTCGAGGTCGACCAGTACTGCGCCCGCCACCACGAGACCCAACGTGAGTTGGGCGAGCGATTCGGACTGTCGTGGGACTGGTTCGGCAGAACCTCTCGGCCCCAGAACCACGAACTCACGGCGCACTTTGCCCGAGCGCTGCGCGACGAGGGCTACACCGATATCCGCACCACTGCGCAGGTGTACTCGTTGGCAGATGGCAGGTTCCTGCCCGATCGTTACGTCGAAGGAACGTGTCCGAACTGCGGCTACGAACGAGCGCGCGGTGATCAGTGCGAGAACTGCGGCAAGCAGCTGGACCCCACCGACCTGATCGATCCACGATCTGCAGTGTCCGGCTCCACCGAGATCGAGGTGCGCGACTCCGCCCATGTCTTCCTTCTCCAGTCGAAGTTGGCCGGGCGAATCCGGGCCTGGGTCGACACCAAGGAGGATTGGCCCCAACTCACGCGATCCATCGCCTACAAGTGGCTCGACGAGGGCCTGGAGGACCGTGGCATCACCCGTGACCTGGCCTGGGGTGTGCCGGTGGACGCCGAAGACTTTCCGGAGGCAGCCGGCAAGGTCTGGTACGTGTGGTTCGATGCTCCCATCGGCTACATCGCCGCGACCCGCGAATGGGCCGACGCAGGCATGGGGGGCGACGACTCCGATGCCGCATTCGAACGTTGGTGGCGCACCGGGTCCGGTGCCGACGACGTCACGTACACCCAGTTCATGGGCAAGGACAACGTTCCGTTCCACACGCTGTCGTTCCCGGCGACGATCCTCGGCTCCGCAGAGGACTGGAAGCTCGTTGACCGGCTCAAGTCGTTCAATTGGCTGACCTACTACGGCGGGAAATTCTCCACGTCACAGGGTCGCGGTGTGTTCATGTCCGACGCACTGGACCTCGCTCCCGCCGACTGCTGGCGCTGGTACCTGATGGCCAACGCGCCCGAATCGGACGACTCGAGCTTCACATGGGAGCTCTTCGGCGAGGCCGTCAACAAGGACCTGGTGGGCACGTTCGGAAACTTCGTGAACCGCACCGCCACCCAGGTCGACCGCCACTTCGATGGCCGGGTTCCCGAGGGTGGCGAGGACGGCGAGCAGGAGGCTCACCTGTGGGACCAGGCAGCGCTGCGCCTGGAGGAGTTCATCGCTGCGATGGACGCACTGCAGTTCCGGCGAGCAGCCGGCGCCCTGCGCGCGCTGTGGTCGGAGGGAAACGCGTACCTGGAGTTGCGCGAGCCATGGAAGACCGTGAAGGTCGATCGCGATCGAACCGCCGCCACGCTTCGCAATGCGCTCCAACTCGCATTGGTGGAAGCCGTCGCGTCGGCTCCGTTCGTGCCGGAGGCGGCTGCCCGACTGCGCAGAGCGTTGCCTGCGGTCGCAGACACAGAGCTGGCGCTGGATCCCTCACTGCCCGCCGCGGCCCGGGAGGCAGTGGCGTCGGGAGATCCATTCGAGACCCCCGGCCTGCTGTTCACCAAGTTGGCAGCCGAACAGCTCGAGGAGTGGGCCGACCGATTTTCCGGCGGTGTCGATGAGTAGTGGTACCGATGTCGCCGACTCCTCGAACGCTGCCGATTCTCAGGAATCGAAACCATGAGGCGACTGGATCGGCGCGCCGGTACATAGCATGACTGGCGTGCAGACGACCGAGGAGCGCCCGGCCACACCGGAGCCCCAGCAACAGCCCGGGGGCCCCAAACGCCCGCCGGGCAGGCTGAAGCGATTCGGCAAGCGGCTCGGAGCCCAGACGACACGACTCATCCTGCTCGTTGCCATCATCGGGGTCACCGGTGTCGCGG
>JBPCTP010000262.1:0-2555 GCA_051011615.1 Microthrixaceae bacterium
GCGGTTGGGTGGCCGGGCCCCAGGTGCCACACCATCGGATCGCGAAGCCTCACACCGAGTCGTAGTCGACGATGCCGTCGACGCGGCACCCATCGGTCACACGACAGCCCATCAGCAGGTCACCCACGAGTAGGGCGCGACAGCCAATCAGTACGGCGCGGTACCGCCGTCTATCGAGAGCGTTCCGCCGGTGATCCCCGCGCCGGCGTCAGAAGCGAGCAGCACACAAACCGCCGCGACCTCGTCGGCCAGGTTGAGTCGCTTGATCGCGGAGCCGGAGGCGAACATCTCCTTCAGCGCCTCGTAGCTCATGCCCATCGCCTCCGCTGCCGCCGGGGCATCGTTGCGCATCGCGTCGGTCTCGATTGCACCCGGGCAGATGGCGTTGACCGTGATGCCGAGTGTGCCCAATTCCTGAGCCGCCGTCTTCACGAGGCCGTTGGTGGCGGCCTTGGCCGAGATGTAGTTGGCGAGGCCCGGGGTTCCGCGCTTTGACTCGACCGACGAGGTGGCGATGATCCGGCCCGATTCCTGCGGAATCATGTGGGCCAGCGCTGCCTTCATCGTCCAGAAGGTGTGCCAGAAGTTCCATGTCATCGTGTCCGCCATCGACTCGTCGGCCATTTCCGCGACAGGGCCGGGGCCGACGACTCCACCCGCATTCGCATGCAGGATGTCGATGCGTCCGTAGTGGTTGACGGTGCCCTGCACGAGCGCCTCGCAGTCAGCCTTGAGCGTGACGTCGCCCGCGATGAAGTGGACGTTCTCGCCTCCACCCATCTCCTTGACCGCCAACGCACCCTTTTCCGGGTCCTTTCCGTTGACGACGACCTTGGCACCCTCACGCAGGAACGCCTCGGCAACTGCTCGGCCGATACTGCGGGTTCCGCCTGTGATGCATGCAACGCGTCCGTCTAGCTGACCCATGGATCTTCCCCCTGTGGATGCCGGTCTGGCTTGGTCGGCGCAAATACTAACCGCGCGGTTAGTTTCCTGCCGCCGGGAAGTCAGGCGTCATCCACGTATCCGCGAAGCACGAGCATGAAACCGTTCACGGCGGCGCGGTGTTCGCGCACATCGGCTGACAGTCCGTCGGTGAGCCCGACGTTGAACGCACGGATGTAGCTGATGATCGCTTCGCGGTCAGCAGATCTCAACGCCCCCGAGCGGACTCCGTGTTCGACGATTCCCTCGAAGAAGCCCTCACCCCTGCTGTCGGCTGAACCGAGGGCCGCAGACAGTGCCGGATCTCGGAGGCGGTCGATCCGGGCCGAGCCGAGGAAACGGGCGAGGCTCGCGTCAGCACTGTTGAGTTCGTGTGCGCAGTCGTAGACGGCCTGGAGCTTGCCGAGGAAGTCGTCCGACGAGGCCTCCGCCGCATCGAAGCCGTCGTAGACCTGGCGTTGCGCCTCTTCGAGCACCGCTCGGTAGATGTCGACCTTGGAATCGAAGTAGTGATAGATCGCACCTGGTGTGATGCCGATCTCAGCGGCCAGCATCCGGTTGGTCGTGGCCTCGTACCCGTGGTCGGCGAAGCTTCTCCTTGCAGCGTCGAGGATCCGGGCGCGCGTCTCGACCGAACTGGATGCGGGTGGTCGCCCGAGGCGCTGATTCTTTGGTGCCACGAGCAGCGATCGTAGGCCCCAATCGTCATGGACCTACCAAGCGGTTAGTTTTTCGCCGTGCCCGAAACCCTCGAGGAGTTCACGCGCCGAGCGGCGGCCTGGCTGGAACACAACGGGGAACCCCTCGTTGCATTCCCGAATGCCGAACCCGCTCATGGCGAACAGGCACGGGCCGCGAGCAGCGATGGGTTCAGCGTGGCCGTGTTCCACGATCTCGACTTCCAATCCGAACGCGCCTTGCTCGACGACGCGCAGCGGTGGCAACGCCGCAAGGCCACAGAAGGCTTCCACGCGATCACCGAACCGACGGAGTTCGGCGGCCTCGGCCTCTCCAAGTCCCACGCCCAGGCGTTCGCCAGGCTGGAGGCCGGCTATCGGGTGCCAAGTGGCCACGAGTCCTTCAGCGTCACGACGGACCTCGTGGCGCCGACCATCGGGGTGTTCGGGACAGAGGAACAGAAGCAACGTTTCGTCGCGCCGTTCCTCGCTGCCGAGGAGCTCTGCTGCCAGTTGTTCTCCGAGCCCGGTGCGGGCTCGGATCTCGCCGGCCTCGCCTGTCGGGCCGAGCGGGACGGTGACGAGTGGGCAATCGACGGCCAGAAGGTCTGGAGCTCGGGTGCGCAGTTCTGCGAGTGGGGACTGCTCATCGCCCGCCACGACGTGGACGCCGCAAAGCACAAGGGACTCACCGCGTTCATCGTTCCTATGGACGCCGAAGGAATGGAGATCCGACCCATCCGCCAGATGAGCGGAGGCTCGTCGTTCAACGAGGTGTTCTTCTCCGATTGCAGGATTCCGGACTCGATGCGCCTCGGCGAGGTCGGTGACGGCTGGAAGGTGTCGCTCACCACCCTGGGATTCGAACGCGACCACAGCGACCCCGCAGGTGAGGCCGGATCAGACCGCCCGGGCGGGCGTTGGCCACAGCTG
>JBPCTP010000263.1:0-3943 GCA_051011615.1 Microthrixaceae bacterium
GGCTGTGGCTGTGGCTGTGGCTGTGGCTGTGGCTGTGGCGCTAGGGGAGGTCGGGGGAGCCAAAGGGCGAAGGAAGTCCCAATTTGGCCGGGTTGAGGATGCCGTTGGGGTCGAGCGAGTCCTTGATGTCGACGAGCACGTCATGGGCCGGTCCCATCGCCTGGCGTAGCCACTCGCCGCGATGCAGGCCGATGCCGTGATGGTGCGACACAGAGCATCCCGCGGCGAGCGTCGCCGCCTGGCCGGCGTTCCACATGTCGCGGTGAAGTTCCGCCTTCGATTCGGCTGTGTCTTGCCCGGGCTTGCCCGCGAACGTGAAATAGAGACAAGCCCCGTCGAGGTAGCTGTGACTCGCGTGGGCGGAGGCCGCCAGGCACCCGGGGACTTCCAGCATCGCCTCCACGGCGGACTCATACGCGCCGGCGAGCACCGACCAGGGCCCCGAGACCTCCATCGTGTCCACCACGAGCCCACCGGCGATCAGCGGTTCGAGCTGGCTGACGTCGTTGCGTTTCGCCATCCACGCGTCGACCAGCGTGTCATCGAGCGGTTCGGCAGGTGACCCGTCGAGCGCCACCGCCTCACCGCGGGCGACCGCGGCCACCGCCTCGACGATCGTTGGGTCGCCCTCGTCCAGCATCAGCACGACGTTGCGATCGGCGCCCACCCGGTAGTTGCGGTCGGACTCGACTCCGTCATAGAGGCGCAACACCGCAGGGGTAGCGCCCCGGCGCAGGATGCGACGGCAGAAGTCCAGCCCGTCAGCGAAGCCGGGGAACGACCAGGCCCCCCGCACGGTCGTCTCTGCCACCGGATGTACCCGCAATCGAGCGGACGTGATCACCCCGAGGGTGCCCTCGGAGCCGACGAAGAGTTGGTTGAGGTCCGGCCCGGTCGCGGATCGCGGTGCTCCGCCGGTGGTGATCGTGCGTCCATCGGCCAGCGCAACCGTCAGGCCGACAACCATGTCCTCGATCTTGCCGTAGCGGGTCGAGAACTGGCCGGCTCCGCGGCACGCCAACCAGCCGCCGACGGTGGAGAGTGTCATCGATTGCGGCCAATGACCGCAGGTGAGTCCGTTCACGCGGCGAAGTTCGTCCTCGAAACGGTCACCGAAGGTGCCGCAGGCCACATCGACCACGAGCGACTCGTCGTCCACCGAGTGGATCCCCGAGAGTCCGCCGAGGTCGAGCACCACTCCGCCGAACGCCGGCACGGTGCCGCCGAGAACGCTGGAGCGCCCTGCAGCCGCAGTGACCGGCAGCCGCGCCTCGTTGCAGATCGCCAGGATCTCGGCAACCTGGTCCTCGCGGCCCGGCCGAACCACGGCACCGGCCAGCGCGGGAACTTCACCTCCTGTGGCCCACGTCATCGCCAGGGGCCACCAGTCGCGGCTGTGCTCGGCGAGCTCGGCGTGCTCGGTCAGCACCGACGCGCCGGTGGCGGCCAGTCGGGTCGCGACGGAATCGGACACGGCGACCGCAGTCGCATTCGATCGTGCGGTGGCGGACTGCGCTCCGCCGTCTATCGGTATGGGGCGCGTGGGAATGCCGGGGCCGAGTTCGTCCTCCGACAACCCGGCGTGTGGCTGTGTGTCTTCGGCCATGGCCGATGACGCTACCGGTTGGAGCGTCCGGCGAGTGGGGACTGCCAAGCGAGCCAGCTACCTGGCGGCGGCGAGATCAGCGACGTGGGTTTCGGGCAGCTCTGCGGCCAGGCGCTCCGTGTCGATCGACGCCCGATAGGCAGCGGTCTCCTCGGCGACCCGTGCAGAGTCCCAGCCCAGCTCGACAGCCAGCAGCTCAGCGGTGCGCCGGGCCGCCTCTGCGGAGTCGTCACGTCCGTAGATGCGCGACCGGGTGCGCCGTGACAACACATCATCAATGGAGCCGGCCATCTCATGGCGGGCGGCGAACACCGCCTCGGCCGCCACATAGGGCAAGCCCTCGACGAGGGTTTCCCCGAGGCTCGGGTCCTGTTCGATCATGGCCATCAGCGAGCGAGCCTCGCCGCCGTAGCGACCGGCCAGATGCTCGGCGGTCACGGCATCCACCGAGGGGAAGGCCCGCGCCGCCGCTGCGGCCGTGTCGTGTCCGGCCGTGCCGATCAGCGGCAGGCGGGCGGTGACGCTGCGTCCGAAGCCGGCGAAGCCGATGTCGCGACTGAGTACTTCCTCGATCACCTCGTCGACGGTGTCAGAGGCCATCTCTCGATAGGTGGTCAGCTTGCCACCCGTGATCGTCACCAGCCCGGAGTCAGAGCGCAGCACCCGGTGCATTCGCGACAGGTCTGCTGTGCGGCCCGAGTGCGCCGACTTCACCAACGGCCGCAACCCGGCCCACGTGCCCACCACGTCGTCGGTTGTGACGGTGCCCTCGATCGAGAAGTTGAGCGCATCGAGGAGGTACCGGACGTCCTCCGGTGTGCACTGGGGGTCATCCACTGGGCCGTCGTAGTCGGTGTCTGTCGTACCCACGTATGTGAGTCCGTCGTGGGGCACCACGAACACCGAACGTCGATCGCCCGGCACGGGAACCACGACGGCGACCTGGTTGCGCACCTTCTCCCAGGGCACGGTGATGTGGATGCCCTTGGCCGGCCGGATGGAGTCGGGGTTGGTGCCCTCGTCCTGGGCGCGGATGTCATCGACCCATACGCCGGCCGCGTTCACCACGGCTCGGGTGCGAACCGTGAACTCCTCGTCGTCGCCCGGGCCGCTCGGCCTCACGGCGACGCCCTTGATTCGACCCTCGTCATCTTTTTCGATGCCCACCGCAGGCGTGCGGTTGGCGATCACGGCCCCGTGGTCGAGCGCCGCGGTGCGCAGGATCGTGACCACCAGGCGGGCGTCGTCAACGGTGGCGTCGTAGTAGAGGTACGACGACACCAGGCGGTCCTGGCGCAAGGTGGGCATGTAGGACAGCGTCTCGTCGTAGTCGAGGCGCTTGTGGAGTTTGCCGATGCGCCACCCGCCCGTCAGGTCGTAGCCCCACATGGCGGTGCCCAGGAGGCGCGAGATCTTGGCAGGGATCACGCCGCCCTTGCCGAACATCGGGATCAGGAACGGCAGGATCTCAACGAGGTGAGGTGCGTTGCGCAACATCCTGCGCCGTTCGCGGAGCGCCTGGTATACGAGGCCGACCTCGCCCTGCTGGAGGTAGCGAAGCCCACCGTGGGCCAGCTTGGAGGACTTGGAGGAGGTGCCCTCTGCGAAGTCGCCGGCCTCGATCAGCGCTGCCTTCATGCCCCTCGAGGCGGCGTCGAGGACGACCCCCGCCCCTGTGATGCCGCCTCCCACGACCACGAGTTCGAACTCTTCTTTTCTAAGTGCCTCGAGTGAGGTTTCTCGTTCGAATCGCCTGATGCTCACCGCTCCATTCTAGACCCCTAAGTTACCGATGGGTAACCGGGTTCTCGTCTCGATGAAGCGGGGTGCTCGATGCCAACTCGCGGTCGACCGAAGCAGCCTGCTGCGCGGGGCGATGGGGCCGCGTCATTGCGCATGCACGAACGGCCCTAAAGTGTCGGAGCGCCGCTGTGCGCACATGTGCAACAACACGATCGACCAAAGGTGGACAACACATGCCAGACCTGAAGGGCACCCAGACCGAGGCCAACCTCAAGGAGGCCTTCGCCGGCGAGAGCCAGGCCAACCGCCGCTACCTCTACTTCGCGCAGAAGGCCGACGTCGAGGGATACCCGGACATCGCAGCGCTGTTCCGCAGCGTTGCCGAGGGCGAGACCGGCCACGCGTTCGGCCACTTCGACTTCCTCGCCGAGACCGGCGACCCCGCAACCGGTGAGCCGGTCGGCCCCACCGACGACAACCTGCGCTCCGCCGTGGCCGGTGAGACCTACGAGTACACCGAGATGTACCCGGGCTTCGCCAAGACCGCACGCGATGAAGTTTTCGAGGAGATCTCGGAATGGCTCGAGACACTCG
>JBPCTP010000264.1:0-3688 GCA_051011615.1 Microthrixaceae bacterium
GGCAGGTTCTGCATCAGCGGCTGCGCTGGGATCGACCGGATACCAGACCTGCGTGGGCAAGGCACGGTCGCGGGCCCCGGTGACCTCGACGGTGGTTGTACCCACCGCCCACTCTCCCGGCATCTCGACGACCTCGGCCAGGGATGCGAGCTCAGCAGCGCCGCCCGCCTCGTCGCTGTCCGAGGTCGCGCTATCCGAGTTCTCGCGATCTGATCCGTCGCTGTTGGACCCGGAGCCCTCCGAGGTGTCTGCATCTCCCGCGGAGTCCGGATCGGCTGAGCCGTCCGCCGATTCGGAATCGCTGCAGGCTCCAGCGAGCAGCGAGAGCGCCAGGAAGGCGACGACTGTCGAACGGGTGGTGCGGGTGGCTCGCACGCAGCAAACCTAGGTGGGCGAGGCGCTTGGGTCGTATCAGCCGCCGCCGACAAGACTGGGCGGCGCGTGGCACAACGATCCGGACCCCTGGCTGACCTGAAGGTGATCGACCTGGCGACCGTGTTCGCCGGGCCGGGTGCGGCCCGGTACCTCGGGGATTTCGGCGCCGACGTGATCAAGGTCGAGCGCCCGGGTACGGGGGACACTTCGCGGGCGATCGGATGGCGGCATCCGGATGACGGCGAGACCCTCTGGTGGAAGCTGGTCGGGCGGAACAAGCGAAACATCGTGCTCGACCTGAAGGAGGCCGAGGACTTGTCGGTGCTGCGAAGACTCTGCGCAGAGGCCGATGTGCTGGTGGAGAACTTCCGTCCCGGCGTGCTCGAGCGGCTCGGCCTCGACCCGGAGGACCTCTGGCAGGACAATCCCACGCTGGTGGTGACCCGTGTAACCGGATTCGGCCAGGACGGCCCGTATTCCCACAAGCCCGGCTTCGCCTCCCAGGCCGAGGCGTTGTCGGGATACGCCGCCATCTCCGGTGAACCCGATGGCCGCCCGTTGCTGCCGCCGATAGCGCTGACCGACGAAGTGGCGGCCCTCGCCGCCGCTTTCGCAACGATGGTCGCTGTCCACTCAGGTGAGGGCCAGGTGGTGGACGTGAGTCTGATCGAGTCGATGCTGCAGATCATGGGGCCGCTCGTGGCGTTGCACGGACTCACCGGCGAAGTCCAGCCACGCCTCGGTGCGGGCATTCCCTACACCGTGCCTCGAAACACCTACCAGAGTGCCGATGGCCGATGGATCGCGATCTCGTCGTCCGCAGCGAGTGTGGCCAAGCGGGTCATCGAGTTGATCGGACTGGGCGGCGATCCCGAACTAGACACCTTTGAGGGCAGGGCCGCGCGGCGCGACGACATCGATGGAGCCTTCGCGGAGTGGATGGGTGAACGCACAGCGGACCAGGCCCTCAGCGAGCTCGACCAGGCGGAGGCCGCCGCTGCAATCGTCTACGACATGGCCGACATCGCCACCGATGAGCACTTTGCGGCCCGCGAGGCCATCGCAGAGGTCGACGGCGTGCCGATGCAGAACCTGATCGCCCGACTGTCAGCGACGCCCGGCACCCTCCGTTGGGCCGGCCGGCCCCTTGATGCTGACGGCAGTGACATTCGTGCCCACGGATTCGGTCATCCTGCGGACGCCGCACCTTCCAACAGCGAGCCCGGCGACCGTGAGTCGGGCTGAGCCCGATTTGGCGGCTGAGCCCGACTCCTGCCGCGCTAAACGTGCTGGGGGACTCATCTGAGGCTTGGCAGTGGTGTCGCGTCGATGTGACGCAGTGTCACTGGACAAGTCGACATCAGGGACCCTGCACAGCAAGACCGGGTCGACTTCTCGCGCACGCAGGCACACGCGCACGTGCGTGCCGTGCAGTCAGTCGGCGATGGCGACTTCGATGCGGTCCTGGTTCCACGCCTTCGCGGCTTCGAGGGCCTGACCCACGGCCGTGAGAAGTTCCGGACCGTCGAATGCATGTGCGGGGTAGCAGGCCACGCCGGCCCACAGGGTGTGGTGGCCTGCAGTGCTCACGAGATTCCGACGGATCCGCTCCACGGTCCACACGGCACCGTTTTCCGGGGTGTCCTCCAGGATCACCGCGAAGGTGCCGTTCTCCATTCGACAGGCGATGTCGGAATCACGCAGCGTGCGGCTGACGGCATCGGCGACCGTCCTGGGCGACGCCTCACCGCCATTCTGGTCGGGCAACCCCTCCGACACCTCGACGAGTGCGAGGGCGACTGGCCGCAGGTGCCTTCGCGCCGAAGCAAGCCGGGATTCAAGGGCGACCTTTAGGTACCCCTCGCTGAACAAGTTGGTCTCGGGATCCATCAGGGCCGCTTCGCTCAGCAGCGGATCCGTGCCCGGACCGGCGTCTCCCGAGTCAGCCTCCAGGAAGCTCTGGTCCACGCCCGAACTGGGTGTGGGTACACCTTCGCCGGTTGGCCCGTCATCAGAGGTGTCGCCGGCGCTCGCGGTGGTTGTGGCCGAACGGGATTCAGGTGGTTCCGTTGACGCAGTGCCCCCCGTGCCGGCTGACCCGTTGCTGCGGTGCGTTTCTGAGGGCAGAAGGACCATCAATCCGGCGACGAAACCGACCGCGCCGGCAGCCATGCCCATGGCGGCTGTATCCGAAAGCACCGCCCAGAGGCCGAGAAGCAAGCTCAGCGTGCCGACGAACAGGGTCAAGGAACGGGTGTTCACCACGGGACTCCCATCGGCTGTTGTGGCTGGCGGATGAACATTATGGGTTCAGCTTTCGAAGCTGTCGGGGTGCTCCAGTTGCCGAATCTGCCGGAGTCATCCGAATTCGACTCCAGCAGAGTCACTGCGCACTTGCAACTGATTCGAGGAATTGGTCCACATCTGCGGGGTTCGTGGACCAGCTCGTGACCAGTCGAATCGGCATCCCCTCGTCATGGGGCGGTGGCGATTCCACGTAGTAGCTGGCCCCTGCGGCCTGGGCGGCAGCGTGAGCGCCGGGGCTGAGCAGCGGATAGACCATGTTCGCCTCCACCGGGTGGAGGATCTCGATGCCGAGTTCCGACAGGCCACGAGCCAATCGTTGCGCACACTCGTTGGCGTGATCGGCGCGGGCGAGCCAGTTGCCGCCTTCCAGCCACCCGTTGAACTGTGCCGAAACGAAACGCTGCTTGGAGAGCAGGTGCCCGGACCGCTTGCGCAGCCGCTCGATGTCGTCGCGGAGCCCGTCGGTGAACACGATCACCGCCTCCGCTGCCATGGCGCCGCCCTTGGTGGCGCCGAAGGAGAGCAGGTCGATCCCCGCCCGCCAGGTCAGCTCGGCCGGCGTGGCACCCGAGGAGGCGACGGCGTTGGCGAACCGCGCGCCGTCGCAGTGCACACTCAACCCCCGGGCGTGCGCACTGCTGCACAGCGCCTTCACCTCCGCAGTGGAGTAGCGGGTGCCGAACTCGGTGGCCTGGGTGATGGACAGCCCCGTCACAGCGGCGGTGTGGACACCGTTGTCGCGGCGGTTCGTGATGTGGTCCTCGATCGTGGCCGGAACGAGCCGGCCGTGCTCGGCCGGCAGCGGGGTCAGTGTCAGGCCGCCCCCGAGCACCGTCGGGGCAGAGCATTCATCCGCCGCGATGTGGGCCAGGTCGTGGCACAGCACCGTGCCCCACACAGGGTTGGCGGCCGCGAGTGCGAGTGCGTTGGCGGCGGTACCCGTCGGGACCGGGTGGACGCCCACGGGCCGCTCGAACACCTCGGCCATGGCCTCCTCCAGCCGCGC
>JBPCTP010000265.1:0-2559 GCA_051011615.1 Microthrixaceae bacterium
GGGACTTCGGCATCACGGTCGCGATCAACGTCTCGGTGGCGTTGCTGTCCGCCCTGGTGGTGTTGCCTCCGTTGGTGGTGTGGGCCGACAAACGAGGCTGGGTGTCGAAGGGCATGCTGGATCGCGAGGACGAGCCTTTCCTCGAGGTACCCCGCAGCGAGGCCGAGGCCAAGGCACTCGAAGCGGCGATGGCGGTCAAGCCTGACTGAGCGGTCCGGCCCGGAGCCAGCTCGGACACCGAAACCGGGATGCGCCACCGCATGGGTTCTGCAATCGTTCCGCCATGAGAACCGCGGATGACCAACAACAGCCCCCGAGTGCACCCAGTGCGCGCACGAGGGTCCGACGCGGAGCGAATCGGGCCGACTACGAGATTGCAACGGTGTTGTCGATCATCGACGCCGCGCCGATCTGCCACGTGGCCGTCACCACCGGCACCGGCCCCCTCGCTCTGCCGATGGCCCACGGCCGCATTGACGACACACTGTATCTGCACGGGGCGCTCGCCAACTCGTTGCTGGGGGCTGGAATCGAAGGTGGCTTGAGCGCCACCTTCACCTGCCTCGACGGCCTGGTCGTGGCCCGCAGTCCCTTTCACAACTCGATGAATTACCGCTGTGCAGTGGTGATGGGCACTCCATCGCGAGTCGACGGCGCGGAGAAACTCGATGCGCTGCGCGCGGTTTCCGAACACGTGGCGCCGTTGTGGTCCCACGGCCGACCGCCCTCCGATGCCGAACTCCGACGTACCCTCGTGCTGGCCGTTGGCATCGAGGAGGCCTCGGCGAAAGTACGTTCGGGAGATCCGGTGGACGAGCCGGAGGACCTCGACGGGCCGTGGTGGGCCGGCACACTTCCGCTCACCTCGACTTGGGGCGCACCATCGCCGGCATCGGAGTTGGCTGCGGGTATCGAGGTGCCCGCCGCAATAGCGGACTTCGCCAAGAGCTGATCCGCCGGAGCGGTAGCTTCGGCGCATGGAAATCCGACTCGACAACAAAGTTGCCCTTGTCACCGGCGCATCGCGTGGCATCGGTGCCGCCATCGCGGAGGCCTACGCGGCTGCTGGTGCAGCCGTGATGCTCTCGTCCCGCAAGCAGGACGCCCTGGATTCCACCGCGGACGCGATCAGGTCGCGGGTGCCCGACGCTCGGCTCGAGACCTTCGCAGCCAACGCCGGCGATCCGGATGCCGCAGAGGCTTGTGTGGCGGCCTACGTCGAGCGGCTCGGCGGCTTGGACGTGCTGGTCAACAATGCGGCGACCAACCCCTACATGGGCAGGATGATCGACATCGACCTCCCGCGCCTGGACAAGACCTACGACGTGAACCTGCGCGGCGCGTTCGTCTGGTCGCAGCTGGCATGGACCGCAGCGATGGAATCCGGTGGTGGAACAATCATCAACGTCTCGTCGATCGGTGGCATGTCGGTGGAAACCACGATCGGCCACTACAACGTCACCAAGGCAGCACTGTTGCACCTGACCCGCTCCCTGGCCAAGGAACTCGCACCGGGCGTACGGGTCAACGCTATCGCCCCGGGCCTCGTGAAGACCGACATGGCCAGGGCCTTGTGGGAGGACAACGAGGAGGCCGTCTCCACGATGGTTCCGCTTGCTCGCCTCGGGGAGCCCGACGACATCGCCAACGCGGCCGTGTTCCTGGCCTCCGATGCTGCGTCATGGATGACCGGTACGGCAATCGTCGTGGATGGTGGCATGTTGCTCTGAGCGGGGTCCACCCGCCCGAAGTGGCGACTTTCTGGTGTTGCATGTCGCGTGAGCTGCAACAGGGCGCCTAACATCACGGCGGTTACCCACAAGGAGGGCGAGAATGTCTCGCAAGACAGTTGCACGCAACCTGCGGAGCGCACGCACCCCGCTGCTCATCTTCTCCGCTGTAGCGCTCATCGTCCTCGGAATGCCTTCGGCACAGGCATCGACCTCCGGCAACACCGACCACATCACGGTCACCCAGGAACTCCAACCGCTGACTGACGACCATGACTGCATGGGCAAGGACGGCATGAAGTGGAGCCGCATATCCCTGCCCACCACCTTCGAGATCGTCGTGACACTGGACCGACCGCTGTGCAATCCCTACAACACAGCAGCGGTCATCTACGAGATGCCGCCCACGGATCCGCGCTGGCCCCAGACGCTCGCCGAGAAGGTGGAGATCGTCTTCCTCGAAGCCGGCGTGACCACCATCGTGTGGGACAAGTACTGCGTTCCCGCACAGTTCGACCTCCTCGAGCCGCCCACCCCCCAGACCATCGCGCCGTGGGGCCCATGGCACGGCGGGCTGGTCTTTCCCGCCACCGACCTCGCAGGAAGCAACGGATCTGCCATCCAGTACCTGGGCGGAGGCGACCACTGCAATCCGGCCACCACAACGACGACGTCCACCACGTCGACGTCCACCACGTCGACCTCGACCACAACCACTGAGCCGGACGACACCACGACAACGACCGAGCCGGACAGCACCACGTCCACCAGCACGCCCCAGGTCGGTGGTTCGACGACTTCCCTCGTGGAGAACCCCACTGCGTCGATC
>JBPCTP010000266.1:0-2540 GCA_051011615.1 Microthrixaceae bacterium
ATGTGTTGGTTGCCGGGAGCGCGTTGTTCCGCGATCCCGAGGGACTGGCTCACGCCACCGACGAGATCCGTGCGGTCGGCCGGGCCGGCGCCGGTCAGTGATCGGCCGCCTCGCGGCGATCGTTGCACTCGTGGTGCTCGGCGCCTCGTGCACGTCCGCGCAGGAGGAGTTCTGTCGACATCTCGAGGACAACGCTGACTTCGACGACCTGCGCACCGGCATCAATCGAGACGATCCCGAGCTGATCGACGAGGCGCTCACCGATCTCCAGCGGCTGGGGGACATCGCTCCCGACGAGATCAAGGACGACGTCGATGCCCTCGTCGAGGCCGTGACCGGGGCCGTTCGAGCTGTCACCGATGTCGATGGCCCATCGGGTGAATCGACGCCGGTGGACGGCGACGAACTCAACGCGAGTCTCGACGGAATCCAGTCAAGTACTCAACGTGTGGTGACCTACGCCGATCGTGAATGTGAGTTGACGATCGGGTTGTGACCGGATCCGGCGACAATCCTTGGTTTCGCAGGAATGACGCCAGGGTTCGCAACCCAATCGCAACAAGACTGTAAGATCACGGCGCGGGAACACACCCGCCACTCGCACAGGGGAACACCACAGCCGATGCTTCGAACCACCGACACCCGCCGAACGCTCCGCACACTGCTGATTCCGGTGGTGCTGGTCGCAACCGTGGCCGCGATCGCCGGCTGCGACTTCCGAACTGCTCATCTCGAGGATTACCACTACATCAACCAGGCTCGAATCGCTCGGGGTGCCGCCGGGCTCGGATGGGACGACGAACTGGCCGCCAAGGCCAAGGCATGGGCGCAGCACCTCGCGGACACCGGCAAGCTCAGCCACTCCAACGTCGCCAGTGGTGTGTCACCCGGATGGTCGGCATTGGGCGAAAACGTCGGCGTGGCCGCCTCCACCGCCGGTGTGCACTCCGCCTTCATGAACTCGTCGCAGCATCGCAACGTGCTCCTCGACAGGCGCTACACCTCAGTGGGGGTCGGAGTCGTCGTCAAGGGCGGCAACGTGTGGCTGGTCGAGGTCTACAAGGGCTGAGTCAGCCCTTCTTCACCACGAGCGTCTTGGCGACCATGTCCTGCCAGGTCTGATTGCGCTCGTCCCACAGCATCCACAGGTAGCCGAGGTAACACAGGGCGCCCGAGATGAAGCTGGCCATCAGGTAGCGGCCCCAGGAGCGGCCGTAGCCGATCACCGGCTGACCCGTGGCAGCGTCGATGATCAGTGTTCCGGCGACCTTCATGCCCGGCGTCTGGCGGCCGTGAGCGATCGGTCGGATCACCACGAAGAACGCCAGCAGGATCCAACTGAGCAGCAACACGAGGTAACCGAGGACGATGAGTCCGACCGAGCCGCCTGAACAGCTGAGTTCGGAACTGCTCCCGAAGGTCGTGGATCGTGTCGTCGTGCAGCCTGCGAACCCGGCGAAGATCAACGCGTATCCGACGATCGCGCCCGGAAGACCGATGATGAGCCCATCGATGATCAGGCCCCCGAGGCGCGCGCCGAAGCCGGCCATCTGGTGCTGAGGCTGCAGGAACTGCTGGTAGGTCTGGTATCCCGGCGGTGCCGGGCCGCCGCCCGGTCACTGCCCAGGAGGAGGCGGGGGCGGCGGCAGCTGATCGCTCACGACGTCAGCGGATCTCTCCGCGACGCACGATCACATTGTCGATGATGCCGTATTCCTGTGCTGCCTCGGCGGTGAACCAGCGGTCACGGTCGGAGTCCTGGATGATCTGCTCGACGGTCTGGCCGGTGTGCTCGGCGATGCGTTCCGACAGCATCTGCTTGATGTAGACCATCTGCTCGGCCTGGATCTTGATGTCAGCTGCCTGGCCCTGAAAGCCGCCGGAAGGCTGATGCATCATGATGCGAGCCGACGGCAGGGCGTACCGCTTGCCCTTGGCGCCGGCGCACAACAGGAACTGCCCCATCGACGCGGCGAGTCCCATGCAGATCGTTCCGACCTCGGGCTTCACGAAGTTCATGGTGTCGTAGATCGCCAGGCCCGAGGTGACCGATCCGCCGGGCGAGTTGATGTACAGCCAGATGTCCTTGGAGTCGTCTTCGCTCTCGAGGTAGAGCAGCTGCGCCGACAGGAGGTTCGCGACCTGGTCGTTGACCTCGGAGCCGAGGATCACGATTCGGTTCTTCAGGAGCCGCTGGTAGATGTCGGTCGTGAGGTCGCCGCCGCCCGACTGGGCGACGATGGGAGGCAGCGTTGGGGGCGTATCCGGGGTACCGGACATGGGACTCCTCGTGTTCGGATGCAGGGGCCACCACGCTACCGGCTGAACCACACCGCCCCGACCGAGGGGCCCGAGCCAGAGAACATCAGACCCCGAACTCGTCAGGCTCCTCGCTCGGAAGCCGTTCGACGGTGTCGTCCTCGAGCACCACGGTGCGACCGGCGAGGTCATGGAGCGTCCGGTTGTGCCGATCTCGGAACATCCAGAGGTAACCCGCCCCGAGCGGTGGCAACGAGACGAACATCCGGACAGCGAACCGG
>JBPCTP010000267.1:0-3069 GCA_051011615.1 Microthrixaceae bacterium
CAACTACCCCTCACCAGTCCGTTCGGCACTTGACTGGCTCCACCAGCTGAGGGAGCCAGCAACAGCCGGCAAACTTCTGTTGTGGGCTGGGGAGCCCGGTACCGGAAAGACAACCGCCGCACGTTCCTTGTTCGGGTCATGGGCACCCTGGTGTGCAGTTGAGTACATCGTGGACCCCGAGAGGTTCATCTCCGACCCCGGCTACATGGCCGAAGTCATCGGGCGGCCGACGGACAGATCAGGCCGCCCGTCGCTCGAGCGAACGGTGCAGACCGAACAGGCATGGCGCGTGATCGTCGCCGAAGACGTGGATCAACTTGGCCAGGCTTCTGGAAACCACAGCCAGGGCCTTTCGAGGCTCTTGAATCTGGCGGATGGGGTTTTGGGCCAGGGCATCAACTCGCTTGTCCTCCTGACCACGAACGAGCCGTTGGCACGACTGCATCCGGCACTCCTGCGGCCTGGTCGAGCCCTTGCTCAGCTCGAATTCAGTCGATTCTCCCCAACGGAAGCAGCCGCCTGGCTGGGCACTCCTGACCCGCCTTCGGGGGAAAGCACGCTCGCCGAGCTGTTTCACCGCCGAAACGACAATCAAGGTCCGGGGACCACACCACCCCCAACGGTGGCTACCGGCCAGTACCTGTGACAGCGGTGCGACCTCTGCGCCGGCCCGCGTCCTGGCACCGCCTTTCGGCCCGAGGTTCCCCGGCATCTGGCCGCCGCCTGCAATCCAGCCGAGTGTCACAGCGCGGATCTACCATGCAGACATGAGCCTTCCGCTCCCGAGTTCGCTATCGCCTTCGAAAGTCTCGAGCTTCAAGGACTGCGCGCTTGCCTTCCGCTTCTCGGCGATCGACAAGCTGCCCGAGGCGCCATCGGTGCCGGCCATGAAGGGCACCGCAGTTCATCGGGGTCTGGAATTGCTCCTCAGCGACGAGCCATCCTCACGCACCCGAGAGCGCGGAACGGAATGCCTGGAGCAAGCACTTGCCGAGGCCCGTGAAGAGCCCGACTGGTCAGAGTTGGCTCTTGACGATGCCGATGAGGCTGCCTTCGATCGCGATGCAGCCGCGATGCTCGAGCGCTACTTCGGAATCGAAGACCCTCGGCGTGTCGAGCCGCTTGGGCTCGAACTCACGCTCGAATCCGAGATCGGCGGAGTCACGGTTCGCGGCATCATCGACCGGCTGGAGCGCGACTCCGATGGCCGCTTGGTTGTCACCGACTACAAGACCGGCCGTACTCCGGGTCGTGCACAGGAGCAGTCCCGCCTCGGCGGAGTGCACTTCTACGCCTATCTGTGCCACCGCCACTACGGCGAACTGCCATCGCGCGTTCAGCTGATGTACCTCGGCTCCGAGCCGCAGATCATCTCCACCGAGCCCACCGAGCAGTCTGTACGGGGCCTCGAAACCAGGGTGGGTGCCATCTGGACCGCAGTGGAAAGGGCCTGTGAGCACGACGATTTCCGGCCGAAGACCTCGGCGCTGTGCAATTGGTGTTCGTTCCAGCAGTATTGCCCTGAATACGGGGGAGATCCCGATGAAGCACGCGCGGTCGCTCTCGCCGCGGCCAGTGCCGAATCAGTGCCGGTGACGCTCGACGCTGCGGTACCGAGCGCGTGAGCACGGCCGATTCCGGTCCCCACGGCGACTTCGAGGTACCACGGCTCTCGGTGGGTCTCGGCGATCCGGCTCCCACACCGGTGCCCGAAGCCGTTCGCCGCTTCGACCGGACCACTGAACGATGGGCGTCACTCCTACGCCGCCGACGGTCGGTCGACCGCGTTGCATACGCGCTGTCCGAACTCGGGAACCACTCGACGATCTGGCACTCGGTCAATGCCATCGACGCGGTCTTCGGCCCTGCGATCTCGGGTGACCCCAGCCGACGGCGCCGAGCCATCAGGCGAAGCGTCATCCAGGGGGTTGAGCAGGCGCTCGTAAACGGTCCCACCAAGATGCTGTTCCGCAGGGAACGCCCTGCCCCACTCGATGACCATCCACACGACCTCCGAAAGCCGCGTACCTCCAGCTTCCCGAGCGGCCATGCCAGTGCCGGCGGTTGTGCAGCAACCCTGTTGACCCGCGACGTGGGCTACGGCCCTGCGTGGTTCATGCTCGCAACTGCGATCGGGTGGTCAAGAGTTCATGTGGGGGTCCATCATCCGAGCGATGTGGCAGGGGGCATGCTGATCGGCATAGGACTGGCCAGCCTCGCCCAACGGGTATGGCCACTCGACCGGGAGTAGCAACACCCACAACTCGCTAGCCTCTCGCCAATGAGCGAGGCGGCGACCGGCGAGACCGAGCACATGAGCGACTTCGAGGCGCTGATGTGGCAGCTCGAGAAGAACCCGGCGCTGTCGAACACGTTCGCCAACATCACGGTGCTCGATCGGGCACCCAACGCCCCCGTGCTGGTGGATCGCATGACCCGTGCGATCGACAAGGTTCCGAAGTTGCGCCAACGCGCGGTGGAGCCGGCAGGACGCCTGACCAACCCACAGTGGGTGACCGATGCGGATTTCGACATCCACCACCACATCCGTTGGGTCAACCTCGGTGCGGGAGCGTCCGACGACGAGCTGTACGACTTCGTTGCGTCACTTGCGGCACAGCCATTCGACCGAGAGCGGCCCCTTTGGGACTTCACGGTCGTCGAGGGCCTCGCCAATGGCCGCGCTGCCATGGTGCAGCGGATGCACCACACGATCACCGACGGTGAGGGGGGCATCCGCCTCTCCACTGCGTTCCTGGACCTCGAGCGTTCGCCGGAGCCGCCTGCAGACTCCGACACCACGGAACAAGCGGCATCGATCAGCGAAGCCGACACAGTCGGCGCCGCTGCCGGCGAGAGTCCAGAGGGCACCGAAGGTGACGCAGGTGCCAACCCATTCCTCGATGCTGCCCGAGCGATCGGCGAAACGGTTCGCACCAGAGGCGGAAAGGTCGTCGATGCCGTCGGGTCAGCCGCATCCATGATCATGCATCCCACCGACGCCGCGGAGATGGCCCGCTCGGCAGGACGCCAGGTGCAGGTGCTGTCGCGGTGCTCACCCATTTGGAC
>JBPCTP010000268.1:0-3836 GCA_051011615.1 Microthrixaceae bacterium
TGATCCCTCGCACACGGTCGAGATCGCGGACCGCGACATGGCCACCGCGGCTGCAGCGGCGAGGCGAGCGGCTCCACGGTCTTGCTCCGTGGCACCTCCGGGTGAGCCTGCCGCCTGCACCAGCGAGTCGATGGTCGATCGCCAGTAGGCCGCAGCCGCCCGAACGTCTGCTGTGGCCGCAGACAGTCGAACGCGTGCCGCCGGTTGGTCCGCCTGTCGGTCGCCGAGCGTGTAGGCGAGCACACGTCCGCGCATCCGCTCGGCGAAGGCCTCTACAGCCGCCTCGGCTGCTCCGAGAGCGGAGGCGGAGGCAACGAGTCCCAGCACAGCCATGAGCGGAAGGGCGTCCATCGGGTCCGGTCCGATTCCGCACTCCAGCATCCGGTTGCCCGGGATCGTGAAGTCTCCTTCGACGAACACGTCTTCCGCCACCACCCGGTTGCTGCCCGTGGCGCACATGCCGGAGGTGAACCACACGTCCTCGACGGTGACCGCGCCGATCGGCAGCAGGGCGAAGCGAGTCGGGAGTCCGCCTTCCACATCGCCCGACAGGACGGCTTCGTCGACTGCGTGCACCATCACCCAGTTGCCGTGGTTGACCCCGGTCGCCCAGTCCCAGGACCCAGTGAGCCGGTAGCCGCCGTCTGCTGGTGTGAGCTTGCCCGTCGGGGCGAGGGGAGCGGGAACGAACGTGTGGGGAGCGTGCGCGAAAACCGAATCCTGGACCGGCTCGGGAAATCGCGTGATGAACCAGTTGTGGAGGATCAGGAACGACAGCGTCCAGGCAGTTGCGGGGCAACCCCGGGCCAGGGTGCGGGTGACCTCGCCGAGAGTTCGCAGCTCACCGCCCTGTCCACCACGACCGGTTGGGGCCACGAGCGAGAAGAGTCCTGATTCGGCCATGGCATCCATGACCGCCGGAGTGACGCAACGCAGCTCCTCGGCCTCGGCGGCCTCAGAGCGCAGCAGCGGCACAAGCTTCTCGGCGGCGGAAACAGACGTCTCGTGAAGGTCTCCCATGGCGGGAAACCTAGTGCGGGCGCGTATTCAGGCTTCCAGCTCGGAGAAGACGTTGATGACCACCACTCCGCCCACGATCATCAGCACACCCACTATGGCTGCGGTGTCGATCGACTGCTTGAGGAACAGCCAGCCGATCAACACGATCAACGCCGTACCCACCCCGGCCCAGATGGCATAGGCGATGCCAAGTTCCAGTTGCTGAACGGCCAGCGACAGCATGTAGAGCGCCAGCCCATAGGCACACAGTGAGATCACCGATGGCCAGAAGACCGAGAACCCGTCGCTCTCCTTGAGAAACGAGGTACCGACCACCTCGGAAACGATTGCCACTGCGAGGTAGACCCATGCCATGGGCCGAAACGCTATCGGGGCGCGGTCAGCTTCCCGGCGACCATCCGCTCATGGGCGGACCGGGCGACGGGCAGCAGCTCGCTCAGGCGGGCCGACGGGGGACCACTGTCGGCCCCAGCAGCCGTCGGTGCTACGAATCCCGAACTCTGGGCAACTCCCTCGTACCACTCGCGCCAGTGCACCCATTCGGCCACCATTCCCGGTTCCCATGTGAGCGCATCCGGATCGAAGTCGATTCCTACGGCCTCGCACCAGGCTCGGATCAGCCCCGGTGGATCGGTCGCCAGGTCATCTGACTCCAGCACTGCGCCACCGCTCAGGTCGAACGCGTGTCCCAGCGCCTCATAGCCCGCCTCCTCATCTGTGAAGTCGGGCCACATCCGCTCGAGCGATGACAGCGCGGCGGTCGGCTCGCGTACGAGGAAGGTGTTGGTGAAACCGGCGAGGAACCCGGGCTCGATCAGGTCGCCGACGTGGTAGGCCATGTCCTTGACGAAGACCGGTCGCTCGGCCGCAGCCGTGTAGATGCGATCGAGCACGGCCTCGGCCGTCGAAGAGGTCTCCTTGTCGGGATACCTGTCGCTCATGCGTTCCGATGAGAAGTAGTAGCGCTCTGAGAACGGTTCGTCGAGCACGGTGTGGTCGCCACGCTCGATCATCATCCGCTCGAACGCCGTCGAACGCGACCTCGGCGTAGTCCAGAGGAAGGTGATCGGGTGGGTGGCCATCACCGGCCAACATAGGGTGCCGTCCGGAGGTGTTCCATGTATGCCGTAGCAACCTTTGTGATCGTTGCAGCGATCTCGATGATCTTCACCCGCTTCGCAACCGGTGTCCTCATCGCAACGGGCCTGCCGCCCGAGGTGGCTGGATTCCAGGCGAGGTCGGCCTTCACAGGCGCCGGGTTCACCACCGTTGAAGCGGAGAATGTCGTGAACCAGCCGGTGAGGCGCAGGATCATCGCCGTCACGATGGTGGTGGGCAACCTCGGAACGCCGACATTGATCGTGACCGTGCTCGTAGGACTCATAGGACCTGGGCCCGGTGGCACTCCTGAGCGCCTCCTGACCTCGCTGATCGGCCTGTTCGTCGTGTTGGCCCTGCTCAGCCTGCCACCGGTCACCAGGGCGTTGGTTCGGTTGGGGGAGAGATACGCCAGGCGGAGGCTTCTGCCCGCCATGGGTGTCGAGCCGGTGGAACTGTTCGACCTGGGCGATGGATACGTCGTGGCTGAAGTGGCCATCACCGACACGCCCGAGCTGGGTCCGCGGAGCCTGCGCGGACTCGATGCTGCATTGGTCGGCCTCACACTGCTGGGGGTGCGAAGGTCATCGCAAGGCGGCGACCTGTTGGCCGAACCGCCCGCCGACCTCGACCTCGAAGCGGGTGACTCGCTCGTGGTCTTCGGCGCTCGCAGTGGAGTGGTGGCCCTCGGCGGTGCGTGACTAGCTGTCGCTGGAGGCGACTCGGTGGGGATATCCCCACCCCCAAGACACCGGCACGCCTCGTTCCGGCACGATCCGCCCGGGCGCAGGATTGGGGCATGCAAACCGCGACTCACACCCACCCATACACAGCAGAGCCGGCTCCTGTGGTCGGCCAGATCCACCCCACCGTCGAGCGGGCGCTCGTTAGCGCACGCAACATCGGACGCGTCTGGGGCAAGGGCGACGGCGCCACCGTGGCACTCGACGGGGTCGACCTATCGGCACGACGGGGCGAACTGTTGGCCATCGTCGGGCCATCGGGATCCGGCAAGTCGACACTCGGCGGAATCCTCGCAGGAATCGACC
This sequence comes from Microthrixaceae bacterium, assembly GCA_051011615.1. Lineage (GTDB taxonomy): Bacteria > Actinomycetota > Acidimicrobiia > Acidimicrobiales > Microtrichaceae > JBPCTP01. The sequence continues at coordinate 3,168 of JBPCTP010000268.1, forward strand.
GGCCGGACTCCGGCGCCGTGACCGTCGACGGTGTGCGGATCGACCAACTGCGGCGGGAGAAGCTGGCGCAGTGGCGAGCCCACAATGTCGGGATCGTCTTCCAGGAGCCACACCTGATGGGGGTGTTGTCCGCCCAGGAGAACGTGGAGGTCGCACTCCAGCTGGCCGGTGTGCGGCGGGGGAGGCGTCAGCGGGCACGCAATGCTCTCACGGCGGTCGGCCTGGAGGGTTCCGAGCACAAGCTCCCGAGCCAGCTCTCCGGCGGGGAGCGGCAGCGGGTTGGAATCGCCCGCGCCCTGGTGGCGCGACCTTCGTTCGTGGTCGCGGATGAACCCACGGGCGCGCTCGACCAGGCCAACGGCCACGCGGTGTTCGGTCTCCTGCGACACCTTGCTGACGCAGGCACTGCGGTGGTCGTCATCACCCACGCCCTCGGCCTGGCCGCCGAGTCGGACCGCACCGTGACCCTCGTGGACGGCCGGATTTCCGAAGGTCACAGCACTGAGACGGGAGCACTGCGATGAGCACACGATTCTCGAGCCCCTGGTTCGCGACGGTGCGCGAGTTGCGCCGCCGACCGGCCCGCTCCCTGGCAACCATCGTTGTTCTGGCGCTGTCGGTCGCTGCTCTAGGTGTCCTTGCTGTGCCGGCAATCTCATCTGCCACGCT
>JBPCTP010000269.1:0-2598 GCA_051011615.1 Microthrixaceae bacterium
TACCTGTGCGCGGTGGAGCCCGGCTATGCGTCCACGCTGTCGCCTTCGTCCGTGCGAAGCATGACCGTGCAGGGCGATGGGATGGGCCCGAGCGAGATTGCAGCCTTCGAACGGCGATCGGAACACGAATCTGCGGTCACCCTGCGCCGCTGGGACGACCGGGCGAAGGTGGCGGGTGCCGACACGCCGGACTTCGACCACTTCGCGCAGGTGCTTCGCCGACTGGCTTCCGAGCGCTCGTGAGTTCCAGGGTTCTGTGGGTCGTGGTGGACTCGCTGGGCGTCGACCACGTCAACGCGCAGAACATGCCGTGGCTGGCTGCCCTGGCGAGCGAGGGGGCGATGGCGTCGGAAGGCGGCGAAGCCGTGATGCCCGCGCTCACCTATCCGAACCACGCGTCCTTCGTCACAGGCGCGGGCGTCGAGGCACACGGAATCACCGGCAACCAGGTGTTCAGAAACGGTGCATGGGTGGGAGCCGAAGGCGTCGGGCCGGCGGTTGAGACGGTCTTCGATGTGGCCGGTGCCGCCGGTCGGAGCAGTGTCGCGGTTGTGGGTGACCAGAACCTCGTTGGCGTGTGCGGCGCCGGCGCGGCCGTAGACCACTGGCCCGCCGGTGGCGTACACGACTCGCAGACCGCACTGGGGTGGACCGGATACGCCGCGGACGCCGAGGTGCTGTCCGCTGCGCTGGCCCTCGACCCGGCCGCTTACGACCTCGCCTTCGTGCAGCTCGACGAGATGGACTCCGTTCAGCACATCTTCGGGCCTCACAGTGAGGAGGCGAGGACGATGGCATCTGCTGTGGACACGACGTTGGAGGCACTTGCGTCGGCTTACCGAGAGCACTGGGACGACACACTCGTCGTCGTCGTTAGCGATCACGGCCAGGAGGCGGTCGGGGGTCACCCGATCGGATTCGACGGGGTGATCGCCGACGCGCTGGGGGTCGTCGCACCTGAGAATCCCCATGAGGGGGATCCCGCCGGCCGATGGCGGACCGACGGGACCGCGGCATGGATATCGCCGCAGGCACATGCGGACCTGGGTGACCTCGGCGAGTTGCCGGGCGTGGAATCTGCAGTCAACCTGGATGATGGGTCCGCGGTCGCCTGGGGCTCCGAGGGGGTCGTGTTCGGCCTGGAGTGGGGCCAGAAGGGCGATCACGGCAGTATCCGGAGCGCCCGGCAGGTCGCGGTTGTCGGTGGTGGACATCCGGCGACCGGGAACATCGGCGATGTGATCTCGCGTGACCGGCCGAAGGCAACGCAATGGGCCGGGATTGTCCTGGGCGTTCTGCTGGGAACCGGCGGGCAACCTTGAACCGAATACTGGAAGCCCCTGCCAAGCCGGCGGACATATCGCGGTTCACGTCCAATGACTTGTTCGGCCAACCCGGCATCTACCCCGATGGACCACCGATGGCGCCAGCTGCTGGAAACCCCCTGGACAACGCTGCTGCGGCAGCGATGGCGGGTCGATGGGGGAGCCCGGTCCAGGAGTGCTATTCGTCGGACGAGGTCGCGTCCGTGACGAGGGTGCCACAGCTGCGGGTTGCCGTCGCGCTGCTCGCCGAGAGTCCGGCAGCGCCCCTTTTGGAATCGCTCCTCTCGGGTGAGTCTCCGTTGCGTTCGCTGGCAGTCGGACCACTGGAGCAACCCGGTCGCGTGCTCGGCGATCCGGAAACAGGGCCCGAGGCCGGCGTGCGGTGGTTGAACGAGCGATACGCGCTCGAGCATCCCGCAGTGGTGGCCCCGTCGATTGCGCACGCCATCTGCCACCACGAGGGCGAATCGTCGGCATCCAACGCGGAGGAAGCCACGCTGCACGGGGTCCTTGCGGCTGTTCATGCATGGTTGCTGTCCCAGGACCCATCCCTGGCGGATCTCGGAACCGAACTGTCGCGGCGCCAGGCTTCGCTCACGATCACATTGCTGAATGCCCGAAGTGTCGGCTCAGCGGTGCCCAGCATGGTCTGCCCTGATGGCCCCGGCACGATTCCGGGCGGCAATCCCGATCTCCAGTGCCCTGATCTCTGGAGCATCCCGTTCACCTCTGCAGATCCGCAACGATGTGACTTGGGGTTGCCAGCAGCGGTCAGCCTGACACTGCAACGTCTGGCGGCGCCGGGTGCCCACGCGCCGCCACCTCTGTACTCCGAAGCACTGGGGGAGTGGCTCGGGGAATCCACGTGTCGAGGCGCCCTGGACGAGCAGGTCGTCGATCGCGCGGGGCGGGCTCTCGGGCTGTGGGCCGCCTGAGCCCGGCCGCTTTCTCGCCGGCAAGACGCTCGCGGGCTTCAGCTGGGTTCGTCGTCGACCGTGACATCAAGTACCGCCTGTGACCGGTCGGTGGCTGCGACCTCGACGGTCACTCCGTAGCTCGCGCCTTCGAGCTCCACCTCACAGCGCGAGGTCGTGCCGATCTCGGGAGTCATGTCATCGGGGCAGGCCACCCGATCTGGGCTCAGACCGAGCTCGGCGAGGTTGGCGCCCACCTGATCCTCGACGGCTCCGGCTTCGATCGTCGAGCCAGCGGTGGATGTGCCAGAACCCCCTGAAGAATCGTCGTCCGAACCGCAGGCAACAGCAACTGCACC
>JBPCTP010000270.1:0-4187 GCA_051011615.1 Microthrixaceae bacterium
CGTCGACATAGGACGCGACGACTCCCTGCAGAGCGCTGTTTTCCACGGACTGAGGCTACTTCGGGGCGGTTGGTGACCCCGCGAGCCTCAGGGCGACGTTGAGTCGCTTCTTCGCTGGGAGTTCAGGCGCCGCCCACTTGGTGTTGTCCATATCCAGCGCTGTTCCCGATCGGGGTCGGGGCCTGTCTGCCAACCCTTGCGGTGGGTGACCCGGTGGTGGTGTCGACAAAGCAAGGCCAAAAGCTCGATGCCGGTAGGACCACCCAGGGTCCACCCGGGTTGATGATGTGCATCGCAGCGGCCCGGCGGCATACCTCCTCGAGCGCGAGGGCCCTGAGGTTGTTCCTGTTGGGCACGTCTGGCGATGGGTCGAGCAGTCGGCCCTGTCGGTAGCATTGCGCAATGGCACCGACACCCATTCCAGAGCTGGCCAAGCGTGCCAAGTCCGCATCGAGAGCGCTGGCGACGGCTTCCACGGACGCCAAGAACACAGCGCTGCTGACCGCCGCCGACCTGCTCGAAGCCCGCTCTGGGGAGCTGGTGGAGGCAAATGCTGCCGACGTCGCCTCGGCCGAGGACCACGGCATCGCTGCGGGACTCGTTGACCGCTTGCGCCTCACGACGGATCGCGTCGCAGCGATGGCGGGAGGTTTGCGCCAGGTGGCCACGCTGCCCGATCCGGTGGGGGAGGTACTCGACGGATGGGTACGCCCCAACGGCCTGAAGATCGAACAGGTCCGTGTGCCCCTCGGGGTTGCGGCGATCATCTACGAGAGCCGCCCGAACGTCACCTCCGATGCCGCAGGCCTGTGCCTGAAGTCGGGTAACGCCGCCTTCCTGCGGGGATCGGCCAGCGCGATCAACTCGAATCTTGCGATCGCAGCTGTGCTCCGTGAGGCCATCGGCAAGGCCGGGCTGCCGGAAGACTCGGTGATCGTTCTCGACGACACGAGCCGCGAGGCTGCCGTGGAGTTCATGCAGCAGCGGGGATTCATCGACGTGCTGATCCCAAGGGGCGGCCCGTCGCTGATCCAGTCGATCCTCGACAACGCGACGGTGCCCTATGTGATCGACGGCGACGGCAACTGCCACGTCTATGTTGACTCGGCGGCCGATCTCGCCATGGCCGAGCGGATCGTCATCAATGCCAAGACCCAGCGCCCGTCGGTGTGCAACGCGGCGGAGTCGCTCGTGGTTCACGCCTCTGCGGCGGCAGACTTCCTGCCACGCATTGCGGCTGCGATGGACGGCGTCGAACTGGTGGGTGATGGTCGGGCCCGATCCGTCGAGCCGTCGATCGGGGAGGCCGAAGAGGAGGACTACCGCCAGGAGTTCCTCGGCCTGAAGATGTCGGTGAGCGTGGTCGACACCATCGAGGATGCGATCACGCACGTGAACGACCACTCCTCGGGCCACTCCGAGGCCATCATCACCGAGGACCTGCGCGCTGCCAACCGCTTCACCGCCGAGGTCGACGCAGCTGCGGTTCTCGTGAACGCCTCGACGCGGTTCGTGGATGGCGAGGAGTTCGGCTTCGGCGCCGAGATCGGCATCTCCACCCAGAAACTGCACGCCCGCGGCCCGATGGGGCTGCGTCAGCTGACGACCGCCAAGTACGTCGTCACCGGCGATGGCCAAACCCGCGACTGACACCGATCTGACATGAATCCCGCACCCATTCGGTGCGCGAGAGCTGTCAGAACGGAGGTCACGCCCAGTCGGCCGCCCACGGTGTGCTTGCGCGGGGTGCACCGGGAAACGAACTCGAGTGTGTGGATGCGATCCAGCCCGCGCGTGATTCCATGATCGCGCCTGCGACGGTTCGCCAGTCCACGACGACAGGGGGAGGGCCGGTGCTGGACCCGGACCGGCTGGCGGGCCGGGAGGCGGGTCAGCACACGCGGCTACAAGCGCAGTCGTTCCCGCAACCCTGTCGCAGCGAGAAGCTCGCGCCTCCCCAGGTCCCGGGACGCGGCTTCGACACCGTTGTCCACCGACGGGTAATCGGTTGTTCCGCGCTATCTCTGTAGCGTTCTGACAGTAAATGTGCCCCGTGCAGGTGCGAAATCCATGTCAGAACGGGGGCTATGCGGGGAACCAATTGGCATGGAAGCCGAAAGGCACGCGGCGATCCAGCTTGACCGTGGCGATGGGGCCGGCGGCAACGTCGGTCGCGTCGAGGATCTCGACGTCCGTTGCGTCGCGATCGTCGTAGTAGACCGCGTTGACCAGCCAGCCGTCGTCCTCATTCGTGCCATTCGGATCCGGGGCGAACACGGACTCACCGACGTGTCCGTGCCGGCCCGAGTACCACTCGGTGCGGACCCCATCAGGACCGTTGCTGCCTGAGGTGTCGTACTTCACGACCGTGTCGAAGTCGCCTAGGGCCCGGCCCTCGGTCTGGAGTCCGGACATGTAGTTCTTGTCGGTGCGCACTCCCGTGTAGTCGTCGTTGATCCGGTTGAAGTCACCGCAGAGGTCGTCCATCGGCTCCCAACCGGCGGTGCCGGCGGCGAGGTCGACCCAGTAGCGGGCGGGCATGGGCAAATGGTCGCGAGAGGTGCTCGCGTCGAGCTTGTCGTCGCTGCCGATGCCGAACTCCGGGTGGGCGAAGCGCGACCCGTTGAACTCGATGCGGTCGCCGTCGGCCCAGCCGTTCCAGAAGTGCTGGACGTGGCCGTTGTCGATCTCGAACCAGGTGATGTCCTCGGCTGCGCCCATTCGCGGCATCACACCGATCCGTGTGCCGTTGTCGGGCATCCAGCGGGTGAGGGGACCATTGCCGATGTTCTCCATGTCGAACACGATCGGTGAGTCGAGGAACACCGTGTGGGTCTCGGTGATGACGAGGTCGTGCATCATCACCGGCTTGGGCAGGTCGATTCCTGCGTAGTGGACCACTGAGCCCTTGGCGTCGGCCACGTAGTAGTGGATGAAGGGCGGCCCGAACATGTTGTAGGCGAAGAAGACCATTTCCCCGGTGCGGGGATCGAGGCGCGGGTGGGCGGTCATGGATCCGCGAAGGGCTCCGTCGAAGTCGAACTCGCCGACGGTGTCGAGCTCAGAGGTGACCTCGGTCGGAAGGCCGCCTTCCCAAAGGGCGAGCCAACGATCCGCGTGGCGGACGATGTGCGTGTTGGCCGGGTTCTTCACAGGACCTGCATCACCGGTGACGTCCCGGTCCGGGAACTCCATGACGTTGCCGAGCCCCGGGTAGATGGCGTGGCCGAGCTCGTTCTCGCGCTGGAGGCCACGTGAGCGGATCCAGCGGTTGCGGTAGGAAACGCCCTCGTCGCCGAAGGTGATGCCGTGCAGCATGCCGTCGCCGTCGAACATGTGGTACTGCGAGATCGGCTCGAAGGCGGGGTTGGGGCCGTTGCGAATGAACGATCCCCGCAGGCCCTCTGGCACCTCGCCCTCGACCACGCACTGATCGATGTCGCACTCGTCGAGCACGGGGAACATGTTCCCCGTCAGGTCGGGCTGGTCGGCGGAGTTGGTCACCGACCCCGTGATGTCCATCTCGTTGGGTGCGGCGGTATCAGTCATTTGGGGCCCCTTGGTAGCGACAGCGTTCTGCTCGGATGAGTACAGGTAAACGGTGTTCAGTAGATGACGTTACCAGAGGCATCGTGGCCGGTCCCATCAGCACATGCTCCCGAGTAGCGTCGGCGCGGCAGCCTAGAAAACTGGAGAAGCGGTGCCGATACTGAACACGGAAGAGTCTGACGATGGTGTGGTGCTGGTTCGTTGGGATGACGGCGAGAATCGCTTCAATCTCGACTCCGTGGGGGAGTGGCACGCGCTGTTGGACGATCTGGAGGCGCGCGAAGGGCCCCTTGCCCTGGTGGTCACGGGAACCGGCAAGTTCTTCTCGAATGGACTCGATCTGGACCGTTTCAAGGGCGACTCCGACGAGGGGCCGCGGATACTCGATGGTGTCCACCGCCTGTTCGGCCGGCTGCTGTTGTTGCCTGTCTGGACGACCTTCGCAATCAACGGCCACTGCTTCGCGGCCGGCGCCATGATGAGCTGCACCGCAGACCAGCGCTTCATGCGCACCGAGCGTGGTTTCTGGTGCCTGCCGGAGGTCGACCTCGGCCTGCCACTGACGCCCGAGATGACCGCGACCGTCACTGCGCGCCTGCCCCGTGAAGCAGCGGCACACGCGATGCTCACAGGAATGC
>JBPCTP010000271.1:0-4893 GCA_051011615.1 Microthrixaceae bacterium
CCGCTTCATCGAATGCACACGCCCCCGCTGGCGAGCCTCCTGCCGGGGCGCAGGCAACGGTCGCAGCGCCAAAGGGCCCGCGACCTTCAGCGCCGCCATCCACTGCGATGGCGAGAGCCTCGGGTTCGGAATTCGGTGGCGCAGCTCGAGCACCGAGTAGATGTCGCCCACCAGGTCGATGTCTCCGGCCACGTATGCCCTGGCGAAACCGAGTTCGCCCGGTGCGGTGAGAATGCGCGACAACGCTGCCGGTGAGCGCACCTCGATGACCGCCCGAGGATCCTTGGGTCCCAGCCGGCCGCCGTCGTAGAACCGGATTGCAACCGGCAGGTCGTCGCCGACAAGTGATGCGACGACATCACTGAGCGGACTGCGCCGTGTCTGCGGCTTGCGGCGTTCCGCGACATCGCGCCCGGTCGTTCCGACTCGGCTCGTGACTTCGCTGCGTTGGGTGTGCGCCGTGCGATCACCAGATTGCATGGCCGGATGCGTCTGATCGAACCCCGTGTCAACCATCGGGAAACCCCCCGTGTCAGCCCCCAACACGTCTCGCACCGGCCATCGTCGCGCATCGCCGCGTGCATTTGCACCGCAAATCCCCGTGAATCCCCCCTGAGACCTACCTGCTTGCTACAGGTCGTGGTCGGGAAGCGGAGAAAGCGCGCGGTCCGTGTGCACGCCAAGTAGCAGCGCCGCCTCGGATACTCCTGATCCGGCGGCCGCCGCCGCATCTATCGCTGCCACAGCGGCGGGCGTGTCGAGATCGTCGTCGAGGCACGCTCGCACCTCCTCGAGGGCAGCATCGCCGACTCCCGTGCCCACCCAGCGCGCCAGCCGATGTGCCGCGGCAGGCATCAATTCGCCATGCCACTCCCAGGAGTTGCGGTAGTGGTGTCCCAGACACGCGAGGCGTATCGCCCTGGCATCCCAGAGCATCGACAGGTCGGAAACGAAGACGAGGTTGCCGAGTGACTTGGACATCTTCTCGCCGTCCATCCGGACCATGGCCTGGTGCATCCAGTGGCGCACGAAAGGCTCTCCGGTCGCCGCCTCGGACTGGGCGAGCTCGCATTCGTGGTGCGGAAATATGAGGTCGCTACCGCCACCGTGGAGGTCGATCGTGGTGCCGAGCTCCCGAAGCGCCAGGGCCGAACACTCGATGTGCCAGCCGGGCCTGCCCGGTCCCCACAGCGACTCCCACGAGGGCTCATCGGGCAACGATGGCTGCCACAGAACGAAGTCGAGCGGAGCGCGTTTGTTGGGGTCGTCCACGTTGCCGCCACGTTCGGCCGCGAAGGAGAGCATCTGGGAGCGGTCATATCCGCTGAGCTCCCCGAACCGGGGGTGCTTGGCCACCTCGAAGTAGACCCCTCCGCCGGCCTCGTACGCATAGCCGCGCTCCAGCACCATGCCTATGAAGCCACGGATGTCGGCGATCGCCGAGGTCGCCCGGGGCTCGGAGTAGGCGGGAAGCATCTCGAGGCGCTCCATGTCGGCGTCGAACCGGGCCAGCTCCGCTGCTGCCAGATCGAGGTAGTGCACTCCGAGCTCACGTGCCTTCGGCAGGATCGAGTCGTCCACATCGGTGATGTTGCGCACGCATCGCGTCTCGTGGCCCATGTCGCGCAGCCGCCGCTGGAGAACGTCGTAGGTGAGGTAGGTGGCAGCGTGCCCGAGGTGGGTCGAGTCATACGGTGTGATGCCGCACGTGTACATGGTGACCACGCGGTCGGGTGGGTCGAAGGGGACGACCTCCCCCCTCAACGTGTCATACAGGCGCATCACGGGCGCACACGCTACCGGCTGGATACCTGACCGACCGACCGCGCAGCACTGCCACAACCACGACCCGAGCGCGGTGTCTGTCGCAACGGACGCGCAGTCGCTACTGGGGCAGACCCGTGAAGCGGACTGCGACGCGGGTCTTGTACTTCACGTTCACCTGGAGCAGCACTGCGGCGAAGGCTTCGATGGGTGCCGCGTTGGACAACTCACCGGCGTCGACGCCACGCAGGTCGGGCACCTTGGAGACGATCTCGAGAGTCGTGGCCGTGGCCTCTGCATGATCTGAGCAGACCAGCACGTCGGACTCCACCGGCTCGCTCAGGTCACCCAGTTCCTTGGCCGGCACGTGATGGAACGTCGCCGAGACCAGCGAGCGCGGGACTGCAGCCTGCACTGAGGCCGCCACCGATCCGCGAGGCGGCACCAGCGGCTGGAACTCGTGGCCGACCTTCGCAAGCGCGTTGGCCATCGATATGACGACCTTGCCGTCCAGCTCCGCCGAGCAGTCGGCCGCTGTGCTGGCGGCCGCGTCCCACGGGGTCGCTATGACCACGACCTCACCGGCGGCAGATGCCTCATGGTTGTCGCCCGCCTGGATCGACAGTTCCTTGCCGGGCCACGCCTCGATCAGCTTGTCCCGCACCTCCATGGCGCGGTACTTGCTGCGAGAACCGAGCACGACCTCGAAACCCACCGAGGCGAGGCGCGCCGCCAAGCCGCTGCCTGCCGGACCTGTTGCACCGAGTACGCCGATCTTCATCAACACACTTTGCTACCCGCCGGTAACAAATCGCAACCTGCGGGGCGTGCTTTGTCGGTGTCAGATGTTGAACCACGGATTGGTGACCTCGCGGGCACCGACCTGCTGCACCCAGATTCGATCGGGTGTCGGGGCCACGAAGGCCGACCAGGGGCCGCCGTCGCTCACCGTCGCGGTCGCCGGATTGATCGACAGGCGGGGCTCGAAAGCCTCACCCTGGTACCAAACCCGGTCGATCACACCGTTGCGCCAGTACGTGAGGTCCTGGGCTCCGACGAACTCGCGGGACGCCAGCTCGGTTCCAGCCCCGGCATCGAGCTCGAAGGTCGAGTCGAATGCCTCTGCGCCTGCGCCAATGGAGGTGACCAGGTCACTTCCTGCGAGTCCGTGACTGAGAGCGGTGGGGTCATCGAAGATGTTCAGTGGATCCAGCGATACGTGGTCGGTGAACTTGTCGAGGATGAGGCGGTGCACCCCATTTCCGTCGTCGACGTGTGTGCTCCATTCGGCGCGCAGGCCCGACTCGGTGCCGGTTCGGTCATGCACCTCGAGGGTCAACCAGTTGTCGGGGGCCTCTCCCTCGGCGAGCGAGATCTCGGCAAGGCTGAGCGCCGGCGGCAGTCCGATGGATGCCTGCATGGCAGCAACGTTGGCATCGGGGATCCGCCAGTGCCACTGGGTCGACTCGGGCGCGGTCTCGGTACCGGACTGCACGAGCGGCTGGGCGTTGCCGGTCTGCACACCGAGCGCCTGGGTATTTGCGAAACCGCTGTAGAGGTCGACCTTGAACTGGCCGAGCGAGGCCAGCGTGCCGGCATCCACGAGGCCGTCGGGATAGGTGACGTTCCACCACGGCGAGATGACGAACTCGAGGGCGTCGAGGTACACGAGCACGTGCTCCGGCGTGGCGTCGAAGTACGGGGTCCACTCGGTGTCGTCGTCGATGGTCACATCGGCCAGGTCGATGGAGATCATCGGGGCGCTGTGCGCAGAAGAGTTGTAGAAGGTGCGGTCTGCCACACCGTTCATCCAGTAGATGAGGTCATTCGCCGACGCCCACTCGCGGGTGGGAGTCACAAAGTCGCGGTCGACGGGATCCGGCAGCGCCACTTCTGAGCTGAAGAGGTGATCCGGCAGCACCGTTGCACCGGTCTCGGTGACCTCGGTGTCGTTCATGGACGTGCGGATCACGTTGTCGGGATCGAGGCTGTGCTGGAAGGGTTCTGGGAAAGCCAGGGGGCCGATCGGGTCGAGGGAGCCATCTGCGGCACGTGCGCGCACGATCATGAACTGGGGCGTGCCCGATCCGTCGTCGACGTAGGTGTTCCACTCGGCTCGCAGGCCGGTGGTGATTCCGGTCACGCGGTAGACGTTCAGGCTCATCCAGTAGTGCGCCTCCGCGTCGGACTCGAGGATCTTCACCTTTGCCAGCGAGAATCCTGGTGGTAGGCCGATGAACGACTCGAACGCCGCTGCCTGCGCATCTTCGACCACGTAGTTGATGAACACCGAGGGCGGTGTATCCACGACCGTGAAGTCGATCACCGGCGAAAAGGTGCCGGCTGCGACCTGGGCCGCCTCGGCCTGTGCCAGGGCGCCGTACTCGGTGTTCTTCACGTAGTCGAGGCTCGGGGCGCCACCGGGACCCGCAGTGACACAGGCTGCAGCCACCAGCGCGACGAGAGACACGAGGGCCGCCGCCAGCCAACGGGTACGTGATGGTGTTGCTCTGCGGCCTTCGCCGCGCTGAACCTTGGTCGCCATTGCGATTCCCCCTCAGGAATACAGCCGATTAACGCTGTTCACTCTAGCCCCGGTTCAACGCCGAACGCATGTCGGATGCCGTAATTGATCAGTTGGTCGATTTCAGCCGGACACCCAGACACGTTCTGTGCGGCCACCACTGCGGTCCCTGTCCTGGGCGTCGATGAAGTAGTCGTCCATCTGGGACCGGTAGATCCGCGCCACTCTGCGTTGCGTGCGTTCAAGAATCGGCCCGGAGACCGCCCGCGGTGCCAGGTCCAACCCAAGGGCGGCGACCTGGGCCGCGATTTCATCGTCGTCGAGATAGGCCGTGTAGGGGCGCTCCTCGTAGAAGGCGATGCGTGTCGCGCCGCTGCGGAGCATGCTGGCGCCGGCGCCGGCAACGAGTCGGTGGTCCACATGGCGTCCGATTCCGGCGGGCAGCCAGAGGGAATCCCCTTCGGTACGCCATGCCCAGCAAAGGGATTCGACGCGCGCCAGAAGTGGGTCGGACGCAACGTCGTCGGTACCGCGAAAGGTTTCCGCATCCAGGGAGCCGCTTCGCAGGATCACCTCCTCCATCGCCGCCACCCCCACCCGGTATC
>JBPCTP010000272.1:0-2623 GCA_051011615.1 Microthrixaceae bacterium
CTCCAGGTGCCGTCGGGTGAGCGAACGAGCGCAGTTGCCTCGTCGATGCCGACCACGAGCAACTCTGGCGGTGCCAGCTTCGTGGTTCGGGTGCGCTTGTCCGGAGACCATTGATCAAAGCGTGGAATGACGGTGAGGGTTGTCACCAAACCCAGCCCGACGGTGAACGCACCGCCTCGGTTGTCCACCATGTGGCCGCAGAGCACCGAGCACGATTCGGCGGCCACGGCGACGGTGGCTCCGGCGGACCATCTCTCGATGAGGGCGTCCAGCAACGGCGTGTCCTTGAGCACGGACCGCAGGTGCATCGGCGAGCCTCCGGTGACATAGATCGAATCTGCGCTCCTCGCAGCGGACAGCACGTCGCCCTCGGCCGCGTCGGAACGGTTCATGGCGGGGATCACCTCGATGGGGTTGTCCATCGTCGCGAAGTGGCCCCTGGCCCGTTCGATCGCACCGGTCGGATTCTCATAGGCCATCGCCGTGGGAAGCAGCCCGACGGTGGCACCGGGGTCGAACAGTTGGCGATGGTGCCCATCGTCGTCACCGAAGTTCGATCCACCGATGAGTGCAAGTGTTCCGCTCACGTCCCCATCCTGCCCGCTGCGTGGTGCCCGCGACGACGCCGGCGGTGTCGCTGGGGGCTGAATCACGTTCGGTTCATCTTGCGCCACCGAGGCTACCCGTCGGTAACATACGCCCCATGGCTATCGAACGTGTTGGAATCCTCGGCTCCGGAATCATGGGCTCGGGTATCGCAGAAGTGGCGGCCAGGGCCGGCATCGACGTCGTACTCCGCTCGCGCAAGCAGGCATCGGCCGATGCCATGCTCGAAGGAATGGGCAAGTCACTCGCCAAGCAGGTCGACCGCGGCAAGCTCGAAGCGGCGGACTCCGAGGCCATCCTCGGTCGCGTGGTCGCGACGGACCATCTCGGAGACCTCGTCGACTGCGACCTGGTGATCGAGTCCGTCGTCGAGGATCTCGAGGTGAAGCTGCCGTTGTTCGCTGAACTCGACTCCATCTGCAAGCCCGACGCGATCCTTGCCACCAACACCTCCACCCTGGCAGTGGTCGAGATGGCAATGGCCACCCAGAGGCCCGAGAAGGTCTGTGGAGTCCACTTCTTCAACCCGGCGCCCGCCATGTCACTCGTGGAAGTGATCGAACCGATCACCGCCTCGGCCGAGACCATCGAGGCGGCTACCGCGTTCGCGCAGGCTTGTGGCAAGAACCCCGTGAAGGTGAAGGACCGCGCGGGATTCATCGTGAACGCGCTGTTGTTCCCCTATCTGAACAACGCCGTGCGGATGCTCGAGAACGGCACCGCGACCGCCGAGGACATCGACGAGGCGATGAAGGGCGGATGCAACTTCCCGATGGGCCCGCTCGCTCTGCTGGACCTGGTCGGCCTGGACACCTCACTCGCAATTCTCGATGCGCTCTATGAGGAGTTCCACGACCCGAACTACTCGGCCGTTCCGGCCCTGCGTCGGATGGTCACCGCCGGCCATCTCGGCCGCAAGAGCGGAGCGGGCTTCTACGACTACTCGCGCTGAGTCGGCTCCGGCCAAGCCGGTCCAACCGTGGGCGCCGATCTCCCTCCGAGCAAATGGTCGTTTCCCTCGCCCATCGACGCCGAACCGGAGGGCCCGGTGGCGCTGGGGGGCGACCTCGACCCCTCCACACTGGTTGAGGCCTATCGCGGTGGGTTGTTTCCGATGCCGCTCGGGCGATCGGGTGAACTCGGCTGGTTCTCACCGGACCCACGCGCGGTGCTCCCGGCGGATGCGATGCACACCTCGCGCACGCTGCGTCGTTCGATGCGTTCGATGGAGATCTCCGTGGACCTTGCCTTTCGCGAGGTCATGGTTGCCTGTGGTGACCCCCGCAGGCCGCACGGTTGGATCACCGAGGACTTCGTCGATGCATACACGCGGCTGCACCAGCTCGGCTGGGCGCACAGCGTCGAGGTGTGGGTGGACGGAGAGCTTGCGGGCGGCGTTTACGGCGTGGCGATCGGCGACTTCTTCGCCGGCGAGTCGATGTTCCATCGCGTCACCGATGCTTCGAAGGCAGCCCTCGTCGGTCTCGTCGAGTTGATGCAGCGCTGTGCCACTCCACTGATAGACGTCCAGTGGTCGACACCGCACCTCGCCTCCCTCGGCACCATCGAGATCCCCCGTGCGCAGTACCTCTCCGTTCTCGCGCACAGCGTCGAAGGTCGTGGCCCCTGGTGAGTCCCGTTGGAGGCACCGGGATCCGGAGCCCGACGATCGGGCAACTGGGTCCGGTGCGGGTCATTGGTGGCAGGCTGTGTGCAGACCACTCAGGGACAGGGGATTCGAGATGAGCTTCCACCATGTGGCTCTGGCCACCAACGATCTGGCGTCGACACATGAGTTCTACACAACTGCAATGGGTTTCGACCTTGCGAAGATCGTGGTCAACCCGACACCGGAGGGCGGTGGGGCGAAGCATGTCTTCTACGACACCGACGACGGCTTCGGCGCAGAGGGCGGATTGATCGCCTTCTGGGAGCTGCACGGCGACTACCCAAGCTTCGATGCCGCGATGTCGCGATCCAATGGACTGCCCGACTGGGTGAACCACCTCGCCTTCAC
>JBPCTP010000273.1:0-2763 GCA_051011615.1 Microthrixaceae bacterium
CACTCCGGTTGAGCCCTCGGATCCCGCAGCGACCGCCCCTGGCACGACACTGCCGCCGGCGAACGACCTGGCGATCCCGGGCCTCGGCGACGAATCCACCGGCTGATCCCGGTCGTTGCAGCCGGCACCGGCGTGCGGCCGCGACAATGGTGTGGTGGACACCTCAGCGGAACTCCTCACCGAATCGCGCCCCGAGGTGCTCTTCGGTGAGATCGAGGCACTCGACTCCTATCCGGAGTGGCTCGACATCGTTCCGAGGGTGGCATCGGTTTCCGAGGACCAAGGGGATCCCGGGCCCGCCTGGATGGTGGAGCTGCGTGGCCAGCTGGGTCCGCTGCGTCGTTCGAAGCGGCTTCGGATGGTTCGCAGCGTGCACGAGCCCGAGCGTCGAGTCCGCTTCATCCGACGAGAGGTCGACGGTCGCTCGCACAGCGACTGGACCCTGACCGCCGAGGTGACCCCCACCGATTCAGGGTCTGCGCTGCGGATGAGCCTGCACTACGGCGGCAACCTGTGGGTGCCGATGCTGGAGCGAACCCTGCGCGAGGAGATCGAACGGTCCAGGCCTCGGCTGCTCGAGAGGTTGGTCAGCGGCGCCTAGCCGAATACCGCACGCCCGCTTCGCCGCGGTGGGTCTCGAGCATGACCCGCACGCCGAAACACTCTGCAAGGAGGTCTTCTGTCAGCACTTCGGCGATTGCACCGGCTGAAACCACGTGGCCGTCGTTCAGTGCCAGCAGGTGGGTGAACGAGGGCGGGATCTCCTCGACGTGGTGGGTGACGAGCACGATCGCTGGCGCGCCATCGTGGCTTGCCCGTCGTTCCAGATCATCGATCAGTTCTTCGCGGCCACCCAGATCGAGGCCGGCGTTGGGTTCGTCCAACACCACCAGCGACGGATCCGCCACGTAGGCCCGCGCCAACAGCACGCGCTGACGTTCACCGGAGGAGAGTGTGCCGAAGCTGCGGTCGGCCATGGCCTCGAGGCCGCCGGCCCGCAGACGATCCATCGCGGCTTCGCGATCCGCAGGTCCGTAGCTGTGCCACCACGGTTCCAATGCGCCGTGGATTCCGCACATGACCACGTCGAGCGCTGCGATGTCGGCGCGAACCAGGTCTGCCATGGCCGAGCTCACGAAGCCGACGTGGCTGCGCAGGGTCCGAACGTCGGTGCGTCCGAGCTCCTGGCCGAGCACCGACACGGAGCCGGCGCTGGGGTGTTCCCACAGAGTTGCCACCCTCGCCAGGGTGGTCTTGCCCGATCCGTTCGGCCCGAGCACGATCCAGCGCTCCTCGGGCGCCACGGTCCAGTCGATGTGCCGCAGGATCGGCCTGCCCGAACGAGTCAGGGAGACCCCATCGAGTTCGAGTGCCGGTGGGCTCACCCGTCGACCGAGCCCTGGCCGGCATCCACCTCGACCCCGGATTCGAGGTGGCGCTCCCAGGTGGCGAACATCTCCGAGTACCGGCCACCCGCAGCCAGCAGCTCCGAATGCGTGCCCAGTTCGACGACCCTGGCCCCGATGCCCGGCGCGGGTCGGTCGACCACGGCGATTCGGTCGGCTCGCTGTGCGGTGGCGAGTCGATGCGCTATCACCACGGCGGTGCGGCCTTCCAACAGCACGTCCAGAGCGGATTCGACCTTGGCCTCGGCCGCCGGATCGATGTTGGACGTCGCCTCGTCGAGGATCAGCACCCTCGGCCGGGCCAGAAACGCCCGGGTGAGGCTCAATAGTTGCCGCTCGCCCGCGGAGAGCGAAACCCCGCGTTCGTGCACAGGCGTGTCGAGCCCTTCGGGCATCCTCTCGATGACCTCCGCAATGCCAACGGCCCTGCACGCCTCGTCCAGCTCCTCATCGTCGGCGTCCGGTCGGGCGAAGAGCAGGTTCTCGCGAATCGTGCCGTGGAAGAGGAACGGCTCCTGGGGGACCACGCCGAGTTGTCGCCGCAGGGACTCGAGGGTGACCGTGCGCAGGTCTGTGCCGTCGATGCATACGGCGCCGGCCGTGGGGTCATAGAAACGCGCCACCAGCTTCGCGACCGTCGACTTGCCCGCGCCGGTCGGCCCGACGATAACCAGCGTCTCTCCGGCCTCCACCGCCAGGTCCATCTCAGACAGCACCGTCGCAGCTTGCTCGCCAACGGCCTCGCCGTAGTCGAAGTCCACCGACTGCAACTCGATTCGCCCTTCGATGGCGGCCAGTTCGGTTGCGTCGGGTGCCTCGGTGACGCTCGGCTGCACCTCGAGCAGGTCGGCCAACTTCGTGACCGAGGACTGTCCCTGCTGGTAGGTCGTGTACAGCTGGACGAGCTGTTGGACCGGGGCGAAGAGCAGGTTGAGGAACAGCAGGAACGAAAAGAGCACACCGAGGGACATCTGGCCGTCGCGTACGAGCAGGCCACCGACGCCCAGGACCGCGACCTGGCCGAGGATGCCGAGTGTCTCGCCGACGGACCCGAACAGAGCGCCGATCCGGGCGGTGACGAGGTTGGCGCGGCGGTGCTCCGCCACGAGGGATTCGTGGCGTTCAATGTTCTCCGGTGAGCGGTCATGGGCTGTGACGGTGCGAATGCCCGAGAGTGTCTCTGTGAGGTCATCGAGAACCGCTGAGATCCGGTCCCGCACGTCGTCGTAGGCGGCGGTCGAGGCACTGCGGTAGCGGATGGTGGCGATCACGAGCACCGGCACGATCACACCGAAGATGACAGCGGCCATCTTGGCGTGGGCCGCGGTCATGATCACGGCGATGGCCAGCACCGTGA
>JBPCTP010000274.1:0-2509 GCA_051011615.1 Microthrixaceae bacterium
CGGTGGAATTAGTCGGTCGAGATGTCCCTGTTTATCGCGGTGAAGACCAGCCACTCAAACGCTCGCTTGAGACCGCGCCCCGGGTCCACGGCGAGGACGGGATGGGCGACATCGGGCTGCCAGTTTCCGGTCGATCACCCGCGCCGGGTGACGCGGTTGATGTGATCATCGAGACCGTTCATCGACTACCCGGCGAGGTCACGCTGGTAGCGCTTGGTCCGCTCACCAACATCGCCAGAGCGCTGCGGCGCGATCCTTCGATCTCTGCCCTCGTCGGCGAGTTTGTGATGATGGGTGGCGTCGGTAGTGGACCAGGCAACGTCACGCCTGTCGCCGAGTTCAACATCTGGGTCGATCCAGATGCCGCCAAGGAAGTCTTCGAGTCGGATCTACCCGTGAAAATGGTCGGGTGGGACCCCTGCTACACCTCGGCAACCCTCAGCGTTGAAGATTGCGCCAAGCTGCGCGCCGTCGGTTCACCCCTCGCCCGATTCTGTGTCGACATCCAGAAGACACTGCAAGGGTTCTACAAGGACAGGATGGGCCACGACGGTACTCCCCAGCCCGATCAGCTGGCGATGGCAATTGCCATCGACCCGACGATCGCTCTCGCATCCACTCAGCTGTACGTGGCCGTTGAAGCTGACAGCGAACTCACTCGCGGTCAGACTGTCGTCGACCACCTTGGGGTTACCGGCAACGAAGCGAACACGGAGGTGGTCCTCACCGCATCGGGTGAACGACTACTCGAACTCCTACACGACGCGGTCAAACAGCCCTAGGAAGCCGGAGCGCGCACTCATCAGAGACGAAGTCTCCCACTGGAGTTGACCCGGGATCTTGGACACCGTGATGTTGAGTTCGGCCGCAGAGGTGGCGGCGGTGTAGGCCTCGGTAGGGGTGCGGTGGTCGAGGCGGGCTTGGTGTCGTTGGCGGTTGTGGAAGGTTTCGATGTAGGCGAACAGGATCGTCCGCATCTGGCTGCGGGTGAGGTCGGCCCAGGGGCCACGGAGGTGACGGATCTCGCGTTTGATCGTCGCCACGTGGATTCCATCGCGGTGTTGTCGAAGCAGTTCGCGGTCCGCGAGAACGACGGGTTGATGTTCCAATCGCCGAGTCGGGTCGAGAACTCGAGACTGGTGTATTGCGCTCCGCGATCCGCATGGTTCACGAGCTCGCCGTCGGGGTGGCGACGAGCGAGCGCCATCAACAAGGCGTTCACGACGAGGTCGGTGGTCTGCCGGTTGCCCATCGACCAGCCGACGATCGACTGATCTCCCACGTCTTTGATGCGGGCCAGGAGAACTTGCCGTCCCAACAGGCGAACTCGGTGATGTCGACCACCCAACGCTGATCCGACGCTGACGCGGTGAAGTCGCGCTGCAACAGATCCGGCGCCGGCGAGCCGACCATCGTGCCGGTTGGCGAGCGGGTCCAGACACGGTCTGCCGGCGCCGCTACGCGCGTCCAATCCGGGCGACAGGATCCTCGGCAAGACGGCGCATGCAATTGTCAGTTGAAGTGGATCTTGCCGGTGTAGTCCAGGTCGAAGCTGGGGCCGGACCATGTTCCGTTCCCGTGGAGATCCGCGAGTTCGTCCGTACCACCGAGGATCACCCATTTACCCGACCAGATTGCTCCGCTTGGATCGCAGGTAGTGGAGTCCTGCTTGCCCGTGGCCTTCATGGTCAGTTCGCCGGCACGCCCTTCCACCTCTCCGGTGAACTCGATCGTGATCTTGACGAAGTTCATGTAGGACTCGAGGCCCTTTTGGTGGCACACCACGACGAACTCGTCGTCGGAAGTACCCTCAAAGGTCCCGTTGAACGTCGAGACCTCAGTGCCTTCGACGAAGGTGGTGTTGCCGGCTGTCCGGAAAGTGAGCCCGGCCAGGTCCGGCACGTAGGTCCAATCGCCTGAGGCCTCCTCCGGGGGTCCGGCCGCGGCGGTTGTGACGCCGAGCATGAGGGCACACATCACCAGCGGCACCATGAGTAGTCGTTTCATCGTCAGGTTCCTCTCCTCCGGTGTCATGGGAGGGCGTGCGAATTCACACCTCCTCTCCAGAACTCTCTGCTCCCACGGTCGTACTCCCCGACGTGGAAGCTGCCTAGAGCCGAACGTCGTCCGAGCACGCGAGCGCACCCTCCGACTCAGAACTGGAGCGACCGCTGTCGGCTCACTTCTCGGCCGCTCCCGATCCGGCTCTCCGGACACCGGATCGGCGGAGGTGTCTCATGACGCCCAGCGTCGCCCCGCGAGGCCGCGGCCGATATGGCGGTGAGAAGCACGCATATCGCTTGCGCCGACCATCGCTTCAACCCGAGCAGTGCGGCACGTACGCGATCGCTCGGGTACTCGAGATCGTGCGCCACCACATCACTCGGCAGAAGCCGACGACGGGGCGATCCAAGGGTTGGATCGGTTCGCTTCAGCGAGGATCGTGCGGCGTCTGGCGAAGGCTGCCGGGATCGACAAGCGAATCAGTCCGCACTCGCCGCTGCACAAC
>JBPCTP010000275.1:0-2831 GCA_051011615.1 Microthrixaceae bacterium
ATCGGGGCGTGCGCAGCGAATTCCTGGCCTTCTCGCCACCGTGGATCACCGAGGCGGAAATCGACGCGGTCGTCGACACGCTGCGCTCGGACTGGATAACCACCGGCCCGAAGGTCCGTGAGTTCGAACAACGCTTTGCCGAATACATCGGCACCAGCGCCGCGCATGGGGTCTCGAGCTGCACCGACGCCCTGCAGATCGCGCTCGCCGCCATCGGGGTCGGCCGGGGAGACGCTGTGTTCGCCCCGACGATGACCTTCGCCGCAACCACCAACGTGGTGGACCACCTGGGAGCCACACCCGTGTTGTGCGATGTGCAGCGCGACTCGCTGAACCTCGACCCGAACTCGCTTCGCACCCAGATCGAACGAGTCCTCGCCGAGGGGGAACTGACTCCCAAGGCAGTGACGCCGGTTCACTACGCCGGCCAACCGTGCGACATGGATGAGATCGTCGCGGTGGCCGCTGAGTACGGCCTGCCGATCGTCGAGGACGCTGCGCATTCGCTGCCTGCGGAATACCAGGGCCGCATGATCGGGGCCGACCGTTCCGACGATCCGGTGCCCCGCCTCGCCGCTTTCAGCTTCTATGCGACAAAGAACCTCACCACCGCCGAGGGTGGGATGCTGACGGGTCCCGAGGAACTGATCGACGAAGCACGGTTGTGGTCCCTGCACGGCATGAGCCGGGATGCCTGGAAGCGCTACGGCTCCGGCGGCAGTTGGTTCTACGAAGTCGTGCGCCCGGGTTTCAAGTGCAACATGACCGACATCGCAGCCGCCATCGGACTTGTGCAACTGGACCGCCTCGAGGGTTTCCAGGAACGCCGCCGGGAGGTCGCCGCCGCGTACGCAGACGGTCTGGGGGACCTGCCGCTCGATCTGCCGACAGCCGCAACGGATCGCTCCTCGGCCTGGCACCTGTACCCGATCCGCCTCCGTGAAGGCGGTGCCGAGGCCCGTCAGGCGTTGATCGAACACATGGGAGACCAGAAGATCGGCACGTCAGTGCACTTCATCCCCATCCACCTGCACCCTTGGTATCGCGACACGTTCGGCTACCAGAGCGAAGACTTCCCGGTCGCGTTCGCCGAGTACCAACGCCTCGTGTCGCTGCCGATGCACCCGAGACTGAGCGACGAAGATGTCGACGACGTGATCACCGCGGTGCGCAAGGGAATCGAGTCCGGGAACTCCGCTGTTGCCTGAGTCGGATGGGGCCGGCGCAGAACCCCGGGCAGTGCGTCAATCACCCTTGCGACGTGGCCTCGACGTAGTCGTATCCGGAACCGGACTGCTGCTCACCTGTTGGCTGGGCGCGATGGCGGCTCTGGCCGTGCGTTTCTCATCGCCGGGACCGATCCTGCACCAGGCAACCCGGGTCGCCCGTGGCGGCGGCACGTTCACTCTGTACAAGTTCCGGTCCATGAAGGTTTCGTCGACGGAGTCAGGACCTGCGGTCACAGCAGGAGGAGACCCTCGAATAACGGGAGTCGGGCGCATCCTGCGAGCCACCAAGGTCGACGAGTGGCCGCAGTTGTGGAACGTCCTTCGCGGCGACATGAGCCTCGTTGGGCCCAGGCCTGAGGACCCGCGATATGTGGCCGGCTACGACGACACCCAACGCGACGTACTGCTCGCACGACCTGGCATCACGTCGCCCGCCTCCATCGAGTACCGCCACGAGGAGGAACGTCTGGCCGAATTCGTGGACGACGGGATGGACCTCGAGGATGCCTACGCCAAGGTGCTGGCCGACAAGCTGCGAATCGATCGGGAGTATCTCACCCGGCGGACCGTTTCGAGCGACCTTCGGGTCATCGCCGACACCCTGGCCGCGGTGATCCGAAGTGGCTGAGGCACCCGAGGCACCGCTGGGACTACGGCAACGACTGGAGTCCGCCGGACCCCTTGCTATGGCCATCGGGTTGGGTGTCAACGGGTTCGCCGCCTACGTGTTCCTGGCGGCGGCCGGTCGCGCACTCGGGGCGGACGACTCGGGCCAGGTGTCGGTCATGTGGGCCAGCCTCTACCTCGTCGGCACCGGCCTGTTCCTCCCCGTCGAGCAGGAACTGTCGCGTTCCATCTCGGCACGCCGCGCCCGCAACGAACCATTTGGCGCCCTGGTCCGCCAGGTCTCGCTCATGGCGGCCGCTCTGTTCGGCGTGGTGGCACTGCTGATTCTCGCTCTCAGCTCACTGCTCGCCGATGCCCTGTTCCGCGGCAGCATCAGCTTCGTTCTCGCCCTCGTCTACGGCATCGCCGGGGTCGGTTTGTCCTATGTGGTTCGCGGACTGCTCGCAGGAACGGGCCGCTACTACGGCTACGCCACCTACTTCGTTGTCGACGCCGCCATGAAGGCCCTACCTGCTGTCGTGCTCGCGATCGCCGGTGTGGTCTCGCCGATGGCATTCGCGATCGTTGCAACCACCTCGGCGTTCGTGGGGTCGATAGCTCCGATGCTCAAGGGCACCCAGATCGGCGCACCCGGAGAACAGGCGCCGTGGGGGCCACTGCGCCGCTCGTTCGGGCACCTGCTCACCACCGCGCTTCTGACATCGATCATCCTCAATTCCGGGACGATCGCGGTCGAGGTCCTGGCCACCGATTCCGACGCCGACAAGGCGTCGATCTTCCTGTCCGGCCTGGTGATCGCCCGAGTGCCGCTGTTCTTCTTCCAGGCGGTGCAGGCCTTCGTGCTCCCCCGGCTGTCGCACTTCGCCGCCTCGGACTCGATGGAGGAGTTCCGCTCGCTGTTTCGCACCCTGATGATCGGGATCGCTGGGTTGACCGTGGTCGCGGTGATCGGGTCGGCAGCGATCGGGCCGTGGG
>JBPCTP010000276.1:0-2703 GCA_051011615.1 Microthrixaceae bacterium
CTCCGACGGCTCCGAGATGGGATGCCGAGCGTTGCTCATCGCATCTGGCATGGACACCCGAATGCTCGACAAGCCGGGAGTGGAGAAGTTCACCGGGCGCGGTGTCTACTACGGCGCAGCGCTGACCGAAGCAGTTACGTACCGCGATGAACACGTCCTGGTTGTCGGTGGAGCCAACTCGGCCGGCCAGGGCGCGATGTTGTTCTCCAAGTATGCGGCCAGGGTCTCAGTGCTGATCCGCGGTGGAGACGTCTCGGCCAAGATGTCCGACTACCTGGTCAAGCAGATCAACGCGACCGACAACATCGAGATCCTCACCCACACCGAGATCGCGGCGGTCCACGGCGACGCGTCCATCAGCCAGGTCGACCTCTACGACAACTCCACCGACAGCACAGCCTCCACTGACGCCTCAGCGGTGTTCGTCTTCGTGGGCACAGCTCCGCACTCGGATCTCCTACGGGGTGTCGTCGAACTCGACGAGAAGGGCTACGTGCTGTGCGGGCCCGACCTGATGGCAGATGGCAAACCTCCCAAGGGTTGGACACTGGCACGCGAGCCGATGCTCCTCGAGACGTCGGTCCCCGGGATCTTCGCCGCCGGAGACATCCAGCACGGAGCCGTGCGCCGGGTTGCCTCCGCAGTGGGGATGGGAGCCATCGCAGTGACGCTCGTTCACCAGTACCTGGCGGAAACGTAGTTTCGATGGCGGACCCCTACGAGCACCTTCGCAAGGTCGACCTCTTTCGTGATCTGCCTGCGGCAGACCTGGAGATCGTGTGTGAGGGAAGCTCCGAAGTGACCCTCGCCGATGGCGAAGCGCTCTTCTCACAGGGCGACGGCGGTGATGCTGCCTATGTGATCACCAGCGGTGCCATTGAGATCGTGGCGGTGGGCTCGTCCAGGAACACACTGTTGGCCGTGCGAAAGCCGGGCGAAGTGATCGGCGAGATGGCACTACTCCAGGACGAGCCACGAATGGCAAGTGCGCTTGCCCGCGATGCGACGACCGTGTTGAAGGTGCCCAAGCCGGCGATGACTCACCTACTGGAGACGAGCCCGACCGCACTGCGCGGGCTGTTCGACATCGTGCTTGAGCGCTTGCAGTCCACGCAGGCCTTGATGAAGCAGGGCGAGCGCATGGTGCAGTTGGGCACGCTCACTGCGGGGGTCGCACACGAACTGAACAACCCTGCGGCCGCAGTCTCGCGGGCAGCTGGCCAACTGGAATCGGCGCTCGGACAATACGGCGAGGCACTCACGCGAGCGGCCTCCAGCTTGGATTCTACGAAGCTGACTGAAGTGCGGGGCCTGGCTGACCGACCACTGGGTGCGAGTTCGCTGTCGGCCCTCGAGCGTTCTGACGCCGAACAACTCCTCGGCGAGAAGCTGGACGACTCCGGTGTCGCCGACCCGTGGACCCGAGCGGCGGACCTGGTCGACGCCGGAATCGGTGTGGCGGACATCGACGCGCTCGACCTCACGGGCGAAGGCCTGGCGACCGCACTCGAAGCCCTGTCCACCGGACGGCAGGCCGCCGGCC
This sequence comes from Microthrixaceae bacterium, assembly GCA_051011615.1. Classification (GTDB taxonomy): domain Bacteria; phylum Actinomycetota; class Acidimicrobiia; order Acidimicrobiales; family Microtrichaceae; genus JBPCTP01. The sequence goes on from JBPCTP010000276.1 coordinate 1,544, forward strand.
TCGTGCGTTCGGTGGCCGATGGCGCGGAGCGTCTCTCCTCGATCGTTGGTGCGCTCAAGTCGTATTCGTTCCTCGACCGAGCACCCTTGCAGGACGTGGATGTCACCTCGGGAATCGAGGACACGTTGCTGATCCTCGGCGAGAAGCTCGCCGGGGTCACCGTGGAGCGTGACTACGACAGCGACCTGGCGCTCATCGAGGCGAACGGCAGCGAGCTGAACCAAGTGTGGACCAACCTGCTGGACAACGCAGCCGATGCCATCGGCGAGCGGCGCCGGGCCGACGGTGAAGCCGCCGCCGGCCGTATCGTGGTGTCGGCCAAGAACCATGGCGAGGGCATTGTGGTTGAGATAGCCGACGATGGATCCGGGATACCCGCTCACGTGGTCGAGCAGATCTTCGACTCCTTCTTCACCACGAAGGAACCAGGGAAGGGAACCGGCCTGGGACTCGACATCTGCCGCCAGATCGTGGTGATCGGACACGACGGCGACCTGTCAGTTGATTCCGAGCCTGGCCGAACCACCTTCAGAGTCGAACTACCGATTCAGCAACGGCATCGTCGATGACTGCATCGGCGGTACCCCACGATCGCCACTGCCCGTGAACGCCAACTCCTAGAATGGCCTGACTGGAGGAAAGATGAGCGCGCCTTGTGAACACCTGCTCGGAGTGACCTTCGAGGACTTCGTGGCCACCGAATGCCCTGACTGCGTTGCCCAAGGGTCGCGCTGGGTACACCTCCGACAGTGTGTCGAGTGCGGCTACGTCGGTTGTTGCGACTCCTCGCCCAACACGCACGCTTCCCGCCATGCCGCTGACCACCCCGGACATCCGACAGCTCGCAGTGCGGAGGCGGGAGAACTCTGGGTGTGGTGCTATGCGCACGAATCGGGCGTCAAGCCCTGACCGGCGCGCTGTGCGCGACAGGTCAGGGTGACTTCCACGGCAGTTCCCGGCAATCTCAGCGCCACTCGAACCGGTGGAGCCCGATCGGCTCCGGAATGCCCTTCAGGTCCATGATTCCCAACGCAGAGAAGCTGTGGCGGCTGCCAACCGCCATCTGACGAACCGCTTCAGTCACGACAACCTCTCCCCCGCCGGCCTTGTCCACCACCCTGGCAGTGAGGTTGACCGCGGTGCCGTAGACGTCACCCATG
>JBPCTP010000277.1:0-2781 GCA_051011615.1 Microthrixaceae bacterium
CCCTCGTAGTGTCTGCCGCGCCGCTTCGGGCGAGGCTGCAGCTTCCGACGCCTTGGATGCTTCCTCGGTGGCGACCGCGGCCGCACGGGCGGGGAGCAGCACCCGGCAGTACTCGGCCAACCTTTCGCGTGCAGTGGGGGACAGGTGCGTGAACGACAGACCCACGATGTGCCCGGACTGTGGCGGAGGAGCCGGCCGAACCGAACGAACCTCTGCCGCGACGGTGCATTCGTGCACGGTGCCGTCGAGTCCCGGAAGCGCAAGGCCGACAACGTACGGCCTGCCGACGTTCGCAGACGCGCGCATCCGGATCGAGGCACCACCCTCTGAGACCTCGATCAGCTCGACGGCGTTGCCGCCCACGTGGGCCCGGCTCTCGACGCTGAACCTCGGATCGGCTCGTCGCGTCCGCCTGGAACCTCGAAACAGCACCATTCCGAGCAGACCCAGAAGTCCAACGGCTGCGAGAAGTGAGATTGCGCTCGCCGCCGCACCCATCTCAGGTAGCGGACTGGGAGCGATCAGCTCGCCGAGTCGAGCCAGCATTGCGACCCCGACACCCACCAAGGAGATGGCCAGCAGACGTGCGCGAACCCGCGGTCGGCGATGGCGATGCCCCGGCGTCGGTGGAGGTGTGCGCACTGAGGCCGCAACGGAGCGGGGGACGAGCAGCGACAGCCACGCGGAGCAGTAGGCGCCCATCAGCAACCATTGGTTGCCGAGCGCCGTGATTCCGCCGCCATGGCCACGCGACAACCCACGGCGCGCAAGTACAGCTAGCCCCATCCATATTCCCCAGGCCGAGACCAGGTACACCGGCTCTGCGGTGATCGGTAGTCCGGCGCCAAGAAGGGTGGCGACCAAAACGGTGACGATCGCGAGTTGTCGCGGTCCCGAGAGATAGGTGGTGATGCTGCTCAGGTATGACATCCGCTGGCCGAGGTTCAGCCCTCGTGACCACAGTGGTGAGCGTCGGGTGCGCAGGCTCTGGAGGTTGCCGGATGCCCACAGCGCGTGTTGGGCCACGAAGCCTTCGAGGTCGGGTCTTGCCAGCGTGAGCACGGTGGCCTCGCCGTGGTAGCGGCTCTGCCACCCCGCCTCGTGTGCAGCCAATGACATCTGGAATCCCGGCGTGTCGGTTTCAGTCGGGATGCCACCCACATGGGAAATGGTGGCGCGTCGCAACAACGAGCCGGACCCGCACCAGTAGCCCGCGCCGTGGTGGTTCTTGCCCGGCTGTACGACACCGAAGAAGAAGGCCAGTTCGTCTGACGCGCCTTCGTAGTCGCTCGCAGATGGGCCATAGACAGCCTGGCGTCCCTGGCTCACCCACACGGACTCGTCTTCGAAGTCGCCAGCAAGGCGTTCGATCATGTCGGGGCGCGGCACGTCGTCTCCGCGAAGGAGTGCGATCAGGTCTCCGTCCAGGTCCTCGAGCGCTGCGTCGAGTTGTGCCTCCGGTTGGGCGTCGGGCGCCAGGCCCCCTGGTGTGAGCACCTCTGCGCCCAGGTCCGCCGCGAGTTGGGCGACCGAGGGACGTCCGATCGTGTCGAGCACAACCGTGCGGTGCTCGCTGAGGAGGTCGGCGCAGCCGAGCAGTGTGGCTCTGAGCACCTCGGTGGGTTCGTCGCGGGCAATGATCACCACGTCGACCGAGTCGAGGGCGGCGTCGTCGAGTTCTCTGGTGACAACCGGGTCGAAGCGAAGCGTCCACGTTTCGGCGGCAAAGCGCCCAACCGAGAGCCACAGGGTGAGCTCGGCCAACCAGAGGGTCCAGAACATCCATCCCTCGGTGCCGTTGCGGGTCCAGCCCACACGCCAGAGCAGGTACGCGAAGCCGAAGCCCACGGCTGTGAGCACAGTCACGCGCACCACCTGGGGCGGTGTCTCGGTTTCTTCGGACACGTGTAGAGCATCGGCAGGATTGCGGGGATTGTGAGTTCAACCACCCGGACACCCGCATTGCCAAGCCCGGTCCATCGCATGAGGAAGTGAGGCCGCGCCAAGCCGCGCAGTATTCTTCGACGCTGCGGGCGTGTAGCTCAGTTGGCTAGAGCGCTTCCCTTACAAGGAAGAAGTCGGGGGTTCGAGCCCCTCCACGCCCACGACCCAGAATCCAGTTCCCGCAGGGGTTTCGGCTGTTCAGGTGATCTGCGGGGAGTGGCCGCATTCTCCCGGTCCCGCATGGGTCCCGTCCCGGAATCCACTGAGCCGGTTTGGAGTTCGAAACTACGTGCAGTAGTCCACCCACGGATTGACACCTCAGCGTCGGGTCACCAGCGAGACCCAGATGCCTGCGAAGGTCGTGTCGTACTCGTTCGCCATGCGGATGATCATCCGTCATAGAGGAAGGGATGCGACTGTTGGGGAGCCCGGGGGGGCGACCAGTCGGAACGGTGACCGGTCGTTGCGGCCCTCGACGACCACAGCTCCGTCAGCGTGCTCAGCCGCGAGTGCATTTCAATCTTTGTGGTCTCGTCAGCGCGCACGGAGGCCCTCGATTAGGTTCCGGGTGTGACCCCCCATTGGGGGTGGCTGATCCCGAACGGTGACTGGTATGGGTGTGGATCGACGGTGGAGGATCATGGTTACGGGGGTGGCGGTCGCTGCGTTGGTGACAGCGGGCTGTTCCGATGACTCCTCTGATGATGGGGCCGCTGGCGACGTGAATGATGAAGCGGCGTCTGAGACCACGCTCACGGAGGCTGTGCCCGCGGAGCCGATCGAGGGGGTGGGGGTGCCCTTCTACGTCCTTGACACGTCCATTCCTCGGGCTTTGAC
>JBPCTP010000278.1:0-2812 GCA_051011615.1 Microthrixaceae bacterium
GGATCCGACAGCGCAGGTATCGGTGCCTCCGTTGTCGGGGGACCAGGCCGCTGTGGTGCCGGCAGCATCGCTGATCGCCGCGGTCAGGTCGACGTCGTCGCCGCAGTTGTTCCCGGTGGTGTTGACGGCAGCAGAGACATCGCCGAACGCAAGGGTGCCGAAGTCGATGAACGTCGTGTCCAACGTGACACATACCGCAGGCGGCGGGCTGGCCGCGACCGTGACCTCGACGTTGCCGGCCGCCGCGGGGCACGTAAACCCATAGACGCGCCCACCTGTGTCAGCCACGTAGACGTTGCCGTTGGGGTCGGTCCCCAGACCGACGGTGTTGTGGAAGGCCGGGCTGGGTGGATTGGGCGACGAGTTGCTGATTGTCAGGAACTGGGTTCCGTCCGGCCTGAACCCGTAAACCACGTCGTGCTGGGCGTCGGTCACGAAGATGTTCCCAGACTCGTCGGCGGCGATGTCGAGCACCCCGAAGGCGCTGAACAGCGGGTTCGGCGGATCCGCCGACGAGTTGCCGAACGTCAGGAACTGGGTGTAGTCGGGCCGGAACGCCCAGACGGTCTGGACATCGGCGGCAGCAACGTAGAAGTTGTCCGAGTCGTCGATTGCCAGGCGCAGCGTGCTGCTGGTGAAGGGTGCGGCCGGTATGGAACCGGCGTGGAACCGGAACAGCTGGGTTCCGTCGGGGGCGAACTTGTAGATGCTGGCGTGATCTGTGACGTAGACGAAGCCCGCGCTGTCCACGGCAATGTCGTCGGGCGAACCCCAAGACGGCGACGGCACATTCACGGTGTTGTTGACGAGGAAGATCTCGGTGCCGGCGGAGTCGAACCCGTACACCGCGTCCCTGGTTTCGTCGATCACGTAGATGTTGCCGAGCAGATCGACCGCGACCTCGCCTGGCCAGTCGAAGCCCCGTGACGGCGGAGTCGCCGACCCCCCATGGATGTCGAGGGTCTGGTTGCCGGCAGAGTCGAACCGGTAGACGGCGTCCGCATCGTTGTCGGTCACGTAGACGTTCCCGGCCGCGTCGGCCTCAACGTCGTTGGGAGTCTGGAACGGCCGGGTTGGTGCGATGGAGGCGTTGTCGAACAGCAGGAACTGCGTACAGCCCGCCTCCTGCGCGTCCACCGAGCCCGGCGGCGACACCGCAACAAGACCCACCACCAACAGCATCACGCCGGCCAACCGGGCCCAGCTCAATCGCAACAGCATCACAGCCTCCGACAGGGATCGATTACCTGTTCTGGTCAGTGTGAATCGTCGGCTTGGCATATATATGACAGATCTCCCGGGAGGGTCACGCAACGCGGATCTGGCATATGTCTGCCAACCGCGAACGGCATAGTCGCGGTGACATGCAGGCAAACGGTTGTGCGCCCGCGAAGCGACTATTGGCGGCGGGCCTGGCCGCCTTCCTCTTGTTGTGGTCCGTTGCCGCGGCATCTGCCGGACAGAGCGAAGGCGCGCCCGAGCGCGACGTGGGCAACGCGACCGTCCGCATCGCGCCATCCGAAGACTCACCCACAAAGCCTTCGGTGCCGGTGGCGTTCACCGGTTGACCGACTAGGGCAGCGTCAGGAGAGTCCGAGTCGGGCGTACTGATCGTCGGGCGCGTCCACCGAGTCGAGGGCGGCACGCAGCAGGTCGATCAGCTCGGCCTCGTCGGCTCCCCCGGTGCGATTCTCCTGCTCGTCGGGGTCGACATCGAGGTCAAACACGAAGTTGCGATCGACGTTGACTCCCCCGAATGCCCACATCGGCAACATGTCGCCCGGCTCGAAGGGTTGACGGATCACAGGGATGGTGGAGCCGGGCATCTTGTCCAGCCGGGCCCGGTCGTCGGGATCGGGGAGGCCGTTGATGCCCTCGAAGTGGATTGGCATGCTCGACCAACGGTTCGACCACATCGACAGAGGGAAGTTGTCATCCACGGCACCGCGCGCATACTTCCGTCGGCCGTCGGTCACCTGCACCCAGTTTCCGTAGATGCCGCCGAGCGCCCACTCTCGCACCCGATCGGTCTGGCCGGTCAATAGGGGAACAAGCGACTCCCCGTGGGTGCGATGGGTGGGCTCGACGCCGAACACGTCGACGAGGGTGGCGTGCACGTCGACCGCAGTAGTGAGTGCGTCACAGGTTCCGCCCCCTTCGACACCTGGCCAGTGGACGAGGAGGGGCGGGTGGCCGAGGGGTTCGTACTGAATCACCGCAGGCTTGCCCCAGATGTCTCGTTCTTCCCGCTCCTCACCCAGGTAGTGGCCGTGGTCGGTGCAGACCACGACCGCGGTCGTGTCCCAGAGATTGCCCTCGTCGAGGGCATCGAGCATGCGCCCGAACCAGTGGTCGATCATCGAGAGCTTGGACCCGTAGTTTGCACGGACGTGACGGGCCTCGCGTTCCTCCAGCGAGCCTTCGGTCAGCGCCCCGTCGGCATAAGGAGGCCAGACGATCAGTTCACCGTCCCAGGGCTCGTCCTCATAGCGCCCCAGCCATGGGTCGGGCGTATCGAACGGCTCGTGGGGATCGAACTCGTCGACGAAGAGCATCCAGCGATCGTGGTGGGGTGTGGCTTCACGGAGCCACGACGCCGCGGCGTTCATCGTCTTCGGTCCCGGGAAGTCCTCTTCGGCACGGATGAACGTGCGCGAGATGTCGTAGCCACGTATCTCCTCGGGGCCTTCCAGGTCCCACACCCGGTGCATCCACCAGCGGTGACTGCGCGCCGGCAGGGTTGGTGTGCCCATCCAGGTGGGATCGACCCACGTCTTCCAGGGATCGCCCTCGTGGCCGCGCACGTAGTCCC
>JBPCTP010000279.1:0-6967 GCA_051011615.1 Microthrixaceae bacterium
CACCGACTACGGAATGGTGCACCGCAGCGAGCTGTTCCGGGGGATCCTCCAGCTCGGGGTGCAGTGACACGAACGGGTTGGAGACTGTGTTTCCGGGGAGCTGGGGCGGCCTCCCGGGCTCGGGTTGTGGGTCCGAGGCAACCGGAACACTGGCCGTCAGCGCGCGGTCCGGATCCTCTCCGCCCTCGTGGAGAATCCTTGCGAGGGCACCGCCCACAAGTGTGAGCAGCACGTCGTTGAGCGTGACCCCGGCGGCACTTCGTACCTCGAGCATCGGTTCCAGCCGAAGTAAGGCTGTGGACACTGCGCGCGCCGCCGTGATCGAGCGGTTGAACGACGTCTTCGGGGTGTCGAGAACCGGTCTCGGTGGCAGCTCGGCCTCAGCGATGCGCGAGCCCAACTCGTCGGCGCTTCCCCCGCCTTCGATTTCGGCGGAGATCGCTTCCAGTTCCGCTGTGGCCCGGCGGCGCCTTCCCAGAGAGCCTCGCAACCCCCAGAGCGCGGAGGGCAACTTGATCGTGTCGAAAACCAGGTCCCTGGCTGCATTCGCCAGCAGCTCCCTGTTGTCCGGCTCCGACTCGCCGGATGCCTGATCGGTGCCCGAAGCGCTGGGAGACGAATCTTGAACCGTTGGTGGCGACGCATTCGATCTGGGCTCGGTTGAGAGGATGGAGGCAAGCAGGGCGTTCGCGGCAACCCCGTCGGCCACGCAGTGGTGCACCTTCACCAGTACCGCGATTCGGCCGTCAGCGCGGCCGTCGAGCATCCAGACCTGCCACAGCGGATGATCCCGCTCGAGTGGCCAACCGGCGAGGCGGCCCACAACGTGGTCCATCTCGCGGGCTCCGCCCGGTGATGGAATCCGGGCCCGGCGCAGGTGGTAGCCCATGTCGGGGTCGTCCTCGGCCACCCAAACGGGATGGTTCAGGTCCCCCGGCACCCTCACGACCTTTCGACGAAAGGCGGGCCAGGTCAGCATCCGACTTGCGATCTCCGTACGGATGAGCTCCCACGGCAGTTCATCTCCGTCGGGAGGATCAAGCACTGCCAGTTTGAGCGTGTGCATGTGCTCTGTGGGCGTCTCGTTGTAGAGAAAGTTGGCGTCGAGACCGCTCAGACGTTCCATCCGCTGTCCTCCCTTCGACGGGCTCATTCCACTTCGGTGCTCGTCAGGCCGCCGCCGCGACGACCGACCACCGATGGGATCGTAACGATTTCGTCGACATAGCATCAGGCCATGAGCGGGATGGAGCGCCTCGGCGCAGCGGACAGTTGGTTCCTGTACCTGGAGGGACCGACCCAACACCTGCAAGTGACCGGACTGCTCCTACTGGACCCCAGCTCTTCGCCCGACGAGGTGACCTTCGAGAAGTTCTACGAACACGTGGAAGCCCGATTGGATCACCTGCCGTCGTTTCGCAAGCGGATGGTCGAGGTACCGCTCGGCATCGACCACCCTGCGATGGTGGAGGATCCGGAACTGGATCTCCATCAGCATCTCTCCCATGAGTCCTTCAAGGGTCGCGAATCGGACTTCCGCGCCTTCCTTGACCACTACTGCTCACAGCCGTTGGACCGGGGCAAACCGCTGTGGGAGATGGTGTTCGCAACCGACCTCGATGCTGGCCGATGCGCGCTGGTCGCGAAGTTGCATCACACGATGATCGACGGTGTCACCGGTGTCGGAATCATGGCCGACCTGCTCGACCTGGAAGCCGACGCCGCAGCGGACAAGGGCCGGCCCACGGAGCCGGCACCCACGGACCCGAGCGGAATACCCACTGCCACCGAAGCCATGCTCGACGCAATCGCCAATCGGCTGTCGGACCCGATGCGACCCTTCCGGGCCCTGCGCCGCACAGGATCGTCGATCCTCCGTGCCGCAGACGCGGTTGTGACCGCCCGGGGAGCCGGCAAGGAACAGGCTGCTCCCTTCGGCATGCCGCGCACCCGGATCAACGCCTCGCTCACACCCCGGCGAGCAGTGTCGTTCGGCACCACCGAACTTCAGCCGGTGAAGGACCTGAAAGCTGCGCTGGGTGTCACCGTCAACGACGTAGTGCTCGCTGCGGTTGCCACCGGGTTGCGCGGCTTCCTGAGAGCTCACGACTCCCTTCCCGATGTTCCACTCGTTGCATCGGTGCCCGTGTCGGTGCACGGCCAGCCGGCAGACCCCGACGGCACCGGTACGACGAATCAGGTCTCGAACATGTTCGTCCACCTGCCGGTCCATCTCGACGATCCGATGGAACGCCTCAGGGCGGTTCAGAGCAGTGCGTCCGACTCGAAGGAGATCCAGGGTGCACTCGGCCCGGAGATGCTCGGCGACATGGTCGACCTGATGCCGCCGGCGTTCCTGAGCCTCGGAATGACCGCCTACAGCCGAGCCGGTATGGCCGACCGCACGCCCGCTGCACACACTCTCATCGTGTCCAACGTACCTGGTCCGGATTTTCCGCTGTACCTCGCCGGCGCGGAGGTCACGGGCCTGTATCCGTTCGGCCCGCTGATGGAGGGTTCCGGCCTGAACGTCACCGTGTTGTCCCACGACGGACGCCTCGATGTCGGACTCATTGCATGCCCTGACCTCGTACCCGGGCTGGGCGACCTCCAGGCCGGGATCATGGCCGGATTCGAGGAACTGGTGGCCGAGGGGCAAAAGGGCCAGGTCCACAACCGCTGACTGACCCGTGCCGAATGCTGTGGATGCCGCTGGTCAGCCCTGGGGGTCGAAGGCCTCTCGGCCCATCTGTTCGCGCACGGGCACCACGTCGCGCATGGTCAGGTCCCGCCGGAGCCAGTTGGCGCCGTCAACGACCAGGGTGTGACCCGAGATGAAGCGGGCATACGGCGAACAGAGGAACGTCGCCGCCCATCCCAACTCCTGACGTTGCCCGACGCGAAGGGCCGGTTGGGAGCGGTCCTTGTCGTGGGTCCGATCAAGGTTGCCGCGGATGTCCTCGGTCATGTCCTCGTGCGGGAACAGGCCCGGCGCAAGACAATTGACCTGTATTCCGGCGGGCCCCCATTCGACGGCCAGTGTCTCGGTCATGTTGACCACGCCGGCCTTTGCCGCCGCCGAGTGTGCAAAACCCGGGCCACCGGTCCACGCGTAGCTTGCACCGATGTTCAGCACCGAGCCGGCGGTGCCCGCTTCCATGTGCCTCCGCGCGAATTCGCGGGAGCAGAGAAAAGTTCCGTTGAGGGTGATGTCCACCACGGTCCGCCAAGCATTGGGCGACATGTCCTCAGCCGGCACCGGGAAGTTGGCCGCAGCGTTGTTCACGAGCACATCGGGAAGGCCGAAAACGGAGGTCGCCTCGTCGAAGGCAGTCGCGATCGCTTCGGGATCCCTGATGTCGCATGTGACCGAGGCCACGGGCGCGCCGATCTCCCCAATCGCTGCAACACCGGCCTCGAGGTGCTCGGCCTTGCGCGACGCGATCACGATGGAAGCACCGAGGCGGGCGAACTCCGATGCGATTGCCTTGCCGAGGCCCGTCCCCGCTCCGGTGACGAACACGACCTGCCCTTCGTAGGTTCCGGCGGCCAGCGCCGAGCTGCCAGTCGGCGGCGGCGCTGGTAGGCCCGGGTACTGCGTGTTGGCCGAACCCTGGGATTCACTCGATTCACCCATGTCAGCTTCCACTCCATCGAGGATCGCGGTCCTCTTCGCGGGCGGCGCGCATCTCGGCCATGTCATCGCTGCGGTTCAGGAATGTCTGGTAGATCATCTCGTCGTCCATCGACGATCGGACCTGCGGCAACGACAGATGGCGCAGGTTGAGGCGGGCGAGCTTCACAGCCACTGAGGAGGATGAGGCGATCGCCGCCGCCATTTCATGCACGGTGGCATCCAGCTCGCCACCCGGAACAACGCGGCTGACGATGCCGTGTGACAGGGCTTCATCAGCTTCCATGACGCGACCGGTGAGCACCATGTCCGAAACCACGCCCGGGCCGGCCATCTGCTGCAGCACCGCCATGCCACCGGTGTCGGGAATGACTCCGTGGGTCACCTCAGGCAGCCGAAACCGTGTGCCCTCTGCGGCGACCCGAATGTCGCACAGCAGGGCCCGCTGGAAGGAGCCACCCATGACCCACCCCTTGCAGGCCACCACGACGGGTTGGTCCATGTCCCAGAGCTGCTGGATGCCGCGGTGGCCACGCCGCATGAGTTCGTGATGCGACATCTCCGTCTTGTTGGTGCCGATGGATCCGACGTCTCGGCCCGATGAGAACGACTTGCCATCGCCGCGCCACACGACTGCACGAATGTCGGTGGATTCCCTGATGCGCGACAGCGCCCCGAACAACTGGGCATCCATGTCGTCATCGAAAGCATTGTGCTTGTCGGGGTTGTCGTTCGTGATCGTGGCGACCGCGCCATTGACTTCCAGGTGTACTTCAGCCATGGCCCGACACCCTTGCACCTCCAAGTGCCTGATGCAGCTCCCGGCCGCACAGCAAGGCGCAAGTTCCTGCTAGCAAGAACTTGCAACAGTTAGCACTCTGCTCGGTTGAGTTTTCAACTGTCCGCCCAACGGCACCGATAGGACGCAATGTCCGAAGGCCGGTACCCGACGTCGCGCTTCATCGACGCTGACAACTTGCCCGAACCCGTCGTGATCATCGACGACGATGCGAACCTCGTATGGGGAAACGCTGCGGCTGAGTCTCTGTTCGGAAGGTCTCTCGAGGACAGCGTCGGGGTCAACGCACTTGACTTCGTGCACCCCGACGACGTCGGAATCGCGGCGGTCTCGATCACCTCCGTTGCCAGCAAGGAGGTCGGATCACTCATAGAACTGAGGGTCAAGGGGGCCGACGGATGGCATGTGGTCGAACTGGTCGGAACCCCGATCGGCGACACGGTGCTGTTGACCCTGCGCGACCTGACCCAACGGAGACGATGGGAGCTCGCCGGAAACCACCTGGACCGATTCCGCGTAATACAGCAGAACGCGGCCCCTCCCACCTTCCTGCTGGACGGCCATGGCGTGATCCAGTCCTCTTCGGCCACGCTGACGAGGGCCTTCGGCCTGGACCAGGAATACGTCGAAGGGCGACCACTGGCCGAGATGCTGGTCCAGCAGGACCGCACGCCAATGACCTCCGCGCTCGAATACCTGACAGCTGAAGGCGACGATGTGCAGATCCGCACCGAGCTGGATGTCCGCGTCGCGGGAGCAGACGGGACCGAGCATCCTGTGTCGGTCACACTCGCGAACCTTCTCGACGATCCGACCGTGGAAGGCATCGTTGCGACCATGCACGACATCGGCCGCCGCGTCAGCGCCGAGGAGAGACTCCAGAAGTCGAACTCCCTGCTCGAGACAACCCTGGATGCGACGGCCGAAGGCGTTCTGGCCGTCGATCGCGAGGGACGGATAACGAGCTACAACTCGCGATTCCTGGAACTCTGGAGAATTCCCGAGGAAGTTGTTGCAACCGGTTCCGACGAACGGTCGCTCGAACACGCCGTCGGGTCCCTGGTGGATCCGCAGGGCTTTCTCGCCCGCGTCGAGGAGCTATATGCCGATCCGGATGCCGAGAGCCACGATCTGGTCGAGTTCAAGGACGGCCGGGTGTTCGAACGCGACAGTCGGCCCCAGAAGCTGGGCGCTGAGACAATCGGGCGCGTCTGGAGCTTTCGCGACGTGACTGCTACCCGGGCCCTGCAGAAGGAGCTGGCACGACAGGCGTCCCACGACAGCCTGACGGGACTTGCGAATCAGAAGCTCTTCAGGGAACTCGTGGGCCAATCACTTGACGCGATGGACAAGGCATCCGACCGCTTGGCAGTGCTGTTCATCGACCTTGATGCGTTCAAGAACCTCAACGACAGCCTCGGACACCTGGCGGGAGACGAGATGCTGGTGAACGTGGCTTCCCGACTCGGATTGTGCGTGAGAAGCCAGGACACCGTCGCCCGTCTCGGAGGCGACGAGTTCGCCATACTCGTCGACGGGGTCGACGACCGCATCGAGGCCGAGGAGATCGCCCGACGGGTGCTGACCACACTCGCAGATCCCATTCGAGTTGCCGGCCGCCCCATGGCCACCACGGCCAGTATCGGAATCGCGTATGGCCAGCCGGGTGACACCGCAGACGACCTCCTGAGAAACGCAGATCTCGCGATGTACGTCGCCAAGAGCAACGGGCGCAACCGTTTCAGGTTGTACGAGGCCGAGATGCACCACGAGGCACTACGGCGACTCGAGGTGGAGTCAGGGCTCCGTGGTGCTGCAATTCGCGATGAACTCGTGGTCCACTACCAACCCATCGTCGAGCCAGAGACAGCCGAGGTGCAGGCTTTCGAGGCCTTGGTGCGCTGGGAACACCCCCAGCACGGATTGGTGGGCCCCAACGAGTTCATCCCTCACGCCGAGCAGAGCGACCTGATACACGAAATCGGCCGCTATGTACTCAGCGCTGCCTGTGAACAGGCTGTTGCATGGGGCAACCCCTCGGCCGGGAGGAAGCCGGCGATGACGGTTAACGTGTCGGCCCGCCAGCTGCTCGACGACGACGGACTCACCTCCTTCGTGTCGGACACCCTGCGCCGAACGGGCCTCAAGGCAGGCTCCTTGGTGCTCGAAGTCACAGAAACAGCTCTTGTGAGCGACCCCGCACACGCTGCGGCGAGACTCGAAGAACTGGCCCGAATCGGCGTTCGGCTGGCGCTGGACGATTTTGGTACCGGCCACTCGTCGCTGTCACACCTTCGCCACTTCCCGATCGACACCCTGAAGATCGATCGGGAGTTCGTCGAGGAAGTCGAAACGCCCAGGGGGTCGCGCCTCGTGGAGGCTGTCATCCAACTCGCACACACGCTGGAGATGACCGTGGTCGCCGAGGGAGTGGAGACCGAGGAGCAGCGCGCCATTCTCGAATCCCTCGGGTCTGATCAGGCCCAGGGCTTCCTGTTCACCCGGCCGATGCCGGCCGAGAACGCGACCGCACA
>JBPCTP010000280.1:0-4294 GCA_051011615.1 Microthrixaceae bacterium
GCATCACCGAGCATCCCAGGTGGTTGGCGGAGTATCTCGTGTCCGCCGCCGGGGCGACGGGTCGCGGCGACTCGGGCACCTGTCGCCGACTGGCCGCTGATGCCGGCCTCGTGAGCGGAGCATTCAGCTCGCGCATGACCTTCGATGACATGAGGGTGCTCGACTCCGAGGCACCACGACACTGGACTGCACCCGACGGTCGCGAGCTGCGGCTGCACTACGGAGCGGTGGATGGCGACCCTGCGAGCGTCTCTCTCAGCTGTCGGCTTCAGTACCTGCTCGGAGTCGACGATCACCCGACGATCGGACACCGACGGATTCCCGTTGCCGTTGAGCTCCTCTCGCCGGCGGGGCGCCCGTTGCAGCGCACGACCGACCTGCCCGGCTTCTGGCGCGGCAGCTACGCGCAGGTGCGGGCGGAGATGCGGGGCCGCTACAGAAAGCACAACTGGCCCGAGAGACCCTGGGAAGGCCTGCCCTAGGCCGAACTGCTGGAGTACGTCCGCGGGTCAGCAGGTCTGAGATTTCAGCAATTCCGCAGCCAGCGTCGTCCCTCGGTGTGGCGCCGCTCGAGTTGGGCAACCGTGGCTGCGCCGATCCGATCGATGCCGGCGAGTCGGTTCATTTCGCGATTAACCTGTGCGTGACCCCAACCCGTGGCGTGCACGAGCTCCACGGCCACGTCCGCGTTCGCCTTGCGCAACGCTGCCTTTCGTTCACGCAGACTCTGCCCGCGCTCGGCGCCGGTGTCGGCCGTCTCATCAGTCAAACGGGCACGACCCGAGGGCAGCGGAGGTGGATGGAGCAGCAACTCGACGGTGGCGGGGTCGCGGGCATCGTCGGCCCTGATGGCGCGGCTGTCCCCGATCCCATCTGGATCGTTGCCGAACACCCCTGCCGGCGCTTCCTCTGAGGAGTCGGTTGCCACCGAACCGATCACCGAGAACATCGAGAGCTGCTCCTCTTCGTCGTCCCCGTTGAGCTGATCGAGCTCGGTGACCGCCTGCGCCTTTCGTTCAGCTCGCCGCTTGAGGCTGTGCCGGCGTGCCTCCGCGATCGCCGACGCGTGCAGCCGCAGCCTCGGATCGTCTGGTAGGAACACGAATGCTCGTTGCTTGGTATCGCCTGCGGTGAATCGCACGACGCGCCCCACTGCCTGGCGGAAGAACAGCTCCGTGGTGGTCGTCGTTGCGTACACGGCCAGCCGCAGGCGCGGAATGTCAACGCCCTCGGACACCATTCGAACGGCCACGATCCAGCGTTGGGCCGAGGTGGCGAAGGTCTCGATTCGCTTGGAGGCGTCGGGGTCATCCGAGGTGACCACCACGACATCGCCGGGATTGTGCCGCGACAGCAGTGCCTCGATTCCACGGGCATGATCCATGTCACTCGCGATGACCAGGCCAGCGGCGTCGGGATGGTCTCGCCGCAACTCGGTGAGACGCGAATCGGCCTCACCGAGCACCGAAGGAAGCCACTGGCCTTCGAGGCTCAGCGCAGTTCGCAGCCGTTGGTTCGATCTTTCGCGGGCCAGGTCGTCCTCGAAGGTGGCGCTCAGAACTTCGCCGTCCGGCGCGACCCACTCCATGAACCCACCGGTTCGCGGGAAGTACACCGGACGAACGACGCCTCCGTCGGCCAGGGCGTCGCCGTAGCCGTACTCGACGTCGGGCCGTGCCTCGTCGAGGTGGTACTCGACGAAGGGAATCTCGGCGTCATCGGACCGAAACGGCGTGCCCGAGAGCGACAGCCGCATTGCGGCCGACTCGAAGGCCTCTAGCAGTGCCGATCCCCAGCTTCGGTCTTCTCCGGCGTGGTGGACCTCGTCGAGCACCACGTATGCATCCTGCGCGACCTTCGCGATGGCTGCGCTTGCAGAGGCCACCTGTTGGTAGGTGGTGACGATTCCGTGCATGTCGTCGGGAAGGTCGCCCTCGGCCGGCGACCACAGGTGGTCCAGGTGCAAGCCGAACGCCGTCGCCGCTCTCGCCCACTGGGTCTTGAGGTGCGCCGTGGGGGCAACCACGACGACACGCCGACCGGGATGGTCCCCGAGGTGCTGAACGACCGCTGCCAGCGCAAAGGTCGTCTTGCCGGCGCCGGGAGTCGCCACGGCGAGGAAGTCGCGTTCGGCCGCGGCCGCCAGCTTGCCGAGGGCGTCGGACTGCCACGGTCGCAGGCGGATTCGGCGGGGTCGGGCAACCGACGGGGCAGACACAGCGGCTGCAGCTTAGGAGCCCGCATCGATGCCTCGGGACACCCCTCGTGGGTCCTGCGCAGGACTCAGTCGATGAGATTGGCCTGCAGCGCGGAGAGTGAAATCCGGTTGCGATCCGTGTCCACCGACAGGACCTTCACACGCAGCGTTTCGCCCGGTACGACGAGTTGGTCGGCGCGTTGGCCGGGGATCTCGGACAGCTCCGAAACGTGTACGAGCCCCTCGGCCCCCGAGGGTTCGATACGGGCGAATGCTCCGTATTCGACAACTCGCTCGATGGTGGCGTCACACACCGAACCCACCTCCACCGATTCGAGCGGGTTCGGTGCAGCGGCCTTGAGCGACAGCCCGAGGCGACGACGCGATCTGCTCACATCCAGCACGACCACTTCGACGTCATCGCCAACGGTCACGACGTCGCCCGGCTCGTCGAACCAGGCCCAACTGAGTTCGCTTCGATGAACCAGACCCACCACATCGCCGATCCTGACCTTGGCGCCGTATTCCAACACCGCCATGACCGTGCCGCCGTGGCGTTGCCCTGGTGACATTTCGGACCACTGCCGCTTTTCTTCCGCGCGCCGTGTTCGTCGCTGGGCGTCGCGTCGTGACACGACCAACCTGTCCTTGTCCCTGTCGACCTCGGCGACCGTCACCTCCACCTCGGTTCCCACCAGAGAAGCGAGTTCGCCTCCAGCTTCGGCCGGAAGTTCTCCCACATTGGACCGCGGCAGAAAGCCCCGTAGCCCGAGGTCTACGACCAGACCACCCTTGACCTCCTTGGTGACCGGACCTCGCAGGATCGAGTGTTGCTCCAGCGCCTGGCCAACACGGTGCCAGGCGTCCGACTTGGCAGCCCACGAGGCTGACATGTGCACGCGGCCCCTTGCATCTTCGCGATGCAGTACTGCCGCGCGGATCTCACTGCCGACCGAGGCGTCGAGCGCTGCCTGGTCGAAGTCGCCACGACCGATCACGCCGGTGCGCCCGTCTGCAAGGCGGGCCTGCACCTCGCGATCGGCGATCTCTGTGATCGTCACCTCCACCACCGTGGGTTCCTGGTCGTGGGTGACCAGGGGTGTCGAGCTGGGTCTCGGTGGAGGAGGTGGAACCGGCTTGCTCACGGCACCAAAGCGTATCGCCGCCGCAACGGTACGGCTCCGGGGATCGCTGGGATCTACCTTTGGGCGCATGGAACCGGACGGCAGTGACGAAGCAGTAAGGGTCGGCGCGATGTTGTTCACGCTGGTCGACCCGACCAAGGGCCACGAGGTGGACTACAACCGCTGGTATGAACAGGACCACCTGTACTCGGGCTGCATGGTCGGGCCCTGGTTGTTCGCGGGCAAGCGCTGGGTCTCGACCAGACCGCTGAAGAATCTGCGGGTTCCCCAGGGGGTGCCCGAGGACGCAGCGGTGGCCAACCCGCTCGACGCGGGTAGCTACCTGGCGACCTACTTCATCCATGGAGGCCATGAGGCCGAACACTTCGCATGGGCCAACAAGCAGGTGTTCGAGCTCTACGACAACGACCGTGGCTTCGAGGAACGCCAACACGCCCACACGTCGCTCTACTTCTTCGTGGGCGAGCATCGTGGCGCGTCGTGGGTGGCGGCGCACATGGCACTCGACCACCCCTACGGCGGGCTCGTGAGCATCCATCTGGATCGCGAGAACGAGGTGCGCCACGAGGAGTACGCGGCCTGGTTCGATGACGTGGTCGGACCCACACTTCTCGACGGCAACGGTCCGGTCGACCTCGTGCTCGATTGGCGCCCCATCATCCCTAAGGGGTCCGAGGGCAGCGCCCCGATGGAACTGGGCACCGGTCCCGGCACACGGCAGCGAAGCCTTCAGCTGCTGTTCTGTGGCGCCGACCCCGACGGCAACTTCGATCCGGCCCGCGACTGGAACACGATCGCCGAGGTCGTCGACCGGATCGAGGAATCAGGCCTCGCCACCGTGCGCCTGGCCGCCCCCTTCATCCCCACCATCCCCGGCACCGACGTGTACACAGATCAACTCTGGTGATCTGCAACAACACAGATCAACTCTGGTGATCTGCAACAACACAGA
>JBPCTP010000281.1:0-2949 GCA_051011615.1 Microthrixaceae bacterium
GTCCAGGTGCGGTGCACAACCCCACGGCCCGCGAGGGCGTCGGCGGCCTTGGCCGTGAGGGGGTGGCGGCGCAGCCGATCGATCAGTTTGGTGGCGACACTGCGCTCCCTGAGGTCGCGTCGCTCGAGGCCGAACATGGCCAGCACACCGAAGACCAGAGAAGCCCCGATCAGGACGCCGAGGTCGCCGGCGTCGATGCCGTTGTTCAGCGGGTCGGACCCCGAGAAGTAGTACCAGGGGAAGATCCGCGCGAGGTCCTCCCAGCCATCGAACAGTGGAAGGACCGACACTGCGAACCAGGAGATGATCATGAACCCGCCGGCGACACCGCTCGCGGTGCCGGTGTTGCCAGAGAAGGCGCCGATGGCGTGAGCGAGCATCCCCCAGAACAACGCATTGGCGGTGAGGTGCACCACCAGTGCCGCAGGATCCTGCCCAGTGGTATCCACATCGAGTACGACCGGGCTCAGCAACGCGCCGGCCAGCAGAAGGAGGCCCATGGAGGCCACGAGCAAGAGGGTGGCAACGGCCTTCGAGTTCAGCACCGTCGTCCGGCTCTTCGGGTTGGAGAGCAGCAGACCGATCGTCCCGTCGCGCTCTTCCCCCGCGATCGACCCGGAACCCATCGAGATGGCCACGCCGGCGGCAGCGATCGCCCCCATGAAGCTCAGAATCGCGCCGTACGCGAGACCGCCGGCGTCGGTGGCGCCGTCGAAGCCGAACAACTGCTGCATCGACGCGGGCAAGTCGGTGTACAGGGAGATGTCGATCCCCCGATACACAGCCATTGCCAGCATCAGAAACGCCGAGATGGCAACCCCGGTGACGGCGGCACCCAACCAGCGATCGCGCACCGTCTTCGTGAGGACGTTGGTGAGCAACATCAACTCGGGACGGGTGCGTCGCGGTAGTACGTGAGGAAGATCTCCTCGAGGTCCGCCTCACGCGTGGCGATGTCGGTGATCTCGTACCGCGCTCCCACCTGCTGGAGCAGTTCGGTGATGCTGCCCTCGAACGCGAAGTCGACCCGCTGCGCCGTCACGGTGACGTCGCGGACGCCCGGGATCGCCTCGAAGAACGCCTGGTCGACCGACTCCTCGAACGCCAACTCCACACGACGCACCGCCTTCGCTCGGAGGTCCTCGAGCGGTTCCACGGCTTGCAGCACACCACCGCGGATGATCGCTACGCGATCAGCTACCCGTTGCACCTCGGCGAGCGTGTGACTGGAGAGGAACACGGTGTGCCCAGCCGCAGCCATCTCTCGCAGCATCGCCTGGAACTCGCGCTGCACCAGCGGGTCGAGTCCCGTGCTCGGCTCGTCCATGATGACGACCGCCGGCTTGTTCATGAATGCCTGTACCAGCCCGATCTTCTGGAGGTTGCCCGTCGAGAGGTTGCCCACCTTCTTGTCGGGCTGCGCCCCAAGTCGCTCGACGAGTTGCTTGACGTGGTCCATGTCGACCCCGCCACGGAGGTTCGCGAAGTACCGGAACATGTCCCAACCGGTGAGGTTCTCGTACATGGCGAGGTCGGAGGGCAGATAGCCGAGGTGGTGGCGGATGTTCACCGAGTCCTTGTGGACATCCATTCCCAAGATCATTGCCGAGCCCGACGTGGGCCTGATCTCGTCCATGAGACAGCGGATCGCCGTCGTCTTGCCGGCACCGTTCGGACCGAGGAAGCCGAACACCTCCCCCTGCCGAACGTCCAGGTCGAGGTCGACGAGGGCCTGCACCTTGCCGTAGTGCTTCGTGAGGCCTGTGGCACTGATAGCTGCGGCGTTCGACATGTGGTCCCTCTCGGAGGCACGGAGCAGGACTCCGTCTCGGGCGCCGAGTGTATGAGCCGACCGACAGCGAGCGGATGACCCCTCGGCGCATCCCGGATCGGACAAGCGCCGTGCCCCGAGCTTCGCCGCCCGAGACCCGGAACCGCCTTGAAACGGCCCAACCCCTAACGCCACCCCGGTGGCCCCCGGAGAGTCAAGAAGCCACTCAAGAAACAGTCCGAGGGCCACCCGTATCAATGACAGGTCGCCTCCTGAGCGGGGAGAGGCGTTGGTCCACTCCCCAATCTCGCACGTACCCAGGAGACATCACCAATGAAGAACACCGACCCCCGCCTCGACCGCTGAGATCCTCCCGAGACCGCCTGGGAGCCAGCTCGATGACCAGAGCACGCCAGCGCACTCCGTGGAGTCGCGGTCCAACCCGTTGGTGATTCTCTCAGCACACGAGCCAAAGCCCATCGATCATGCCGATGGATTCGCTGCGACTGTTGCTGCCACCGTTGGGCGACACGAAACTCGCCAGATTGTCGGTCGTGGTCGTGGGTGCAGGCGGTGTGTTCATTGGGTTCAATCCTCCCAGGCGGTCGCTAGGTGGGCCGTCGGTGTCGAGCTTCGTCGGCACGGACTACTCGTGGCAAACAAGAAGCGTCACCTTCGATAGCCACCGGTCGCTTGGACACGAATTGGGCACAGGAGAACGAGAAGGGTCGAGAAGCACTGAGAAACCGTGAGACATATCGCGCCTGCTCAAAGTCCAAGGCCGCGAACTCAAGACATACGAGAGCCCGGCGAACTGTGGCCTCGCGTGCTGCTCAACGACACCGGCGTCTGTGCCGGGGATCTGGAGCTCCTGATTCCGGCACAGAGCGGCTGACCCTGAAACGGCTGCGCGCAAGCGTCAACGGTGCTGTTGGTGACGGTTACTCAGAAGAGCGACACTTGCGTCCACGTCAGCGCGGATCGCATCGTCGTCGTGAACAACGAACTCTGCGATTCGACCCGTCCCGTCGATTCGGTGGGCGATGAAGATCCCCACTTCGTTCTCAAGCTCGTTTCGCATCACGATGTGATAGAGCGCCACCGCGGGAGGGCTGACGTCGACCACCGTGACCAACTCCTCGGGGAACAGCTCGCGAAGCCCCCAGCCTCGCTCGACC
>JBPCTP010000282.1:0-3245 GCA_051011615.1 Microthrixaceae bacterium
GACCTGGACACCGCCGTCGAGGCCGACGCTGCAGATCTCGTGTGCGTAGAAGTCGCTGAACCAGAAGCGCCCGTCACGCCATCGCGGACCCTCACAGAAGTAGCGACCCTCGACCAGTGTGGTCATCCCCATCGACATCCCCTCTCCTCTCGTGCGGACATCAGTGTGACACGCCGCCGACTGCACGGCGGACGGTGTCCAGTTCATACGCCGTTCACAATCGGGCAACGACTCAGCAACTCGGTGCTGCGACGATGCCGCCTGCCATCGGAAGACACCGACCCATCTAGGTTGGTTCCCCTGTACCCCCGAACACTGAACGAAATTGAGGACAACTGTGGTTTACAAGGCTGAGTACATCTGGATCGACGGGACCGAGCCCACTGCGAAGTTGCGCTCGAAGACCAAGATTCTCGCGGACGGCGCCGAGCTGCCCATCTGGGGCTTCGACGGTTCGAGCACCAACCAGGCCACCGGCGACAAGAGCGACTGTGTGCTCAAGCCGGTCGCCAGCTACCCGGATCCGATCCGTGGCGGCGACGACGTGCTGGTGATGTGCGAGGTGATGCTCGTCAACGGCAAGCCGCACCCGTCGAACACCCGCGCCGCGGCGGCACGGACAGCCAAGAAGTACAAGAAGCACGAGCCGCTGTTCGGCATCGAGCAGGAGTTCACGCTGATGAAGGACGGACGCCCGTACGGCTTCCCGCCTGCTGGCTACCCCGAACCGCAGGGCGGCTACTACTGCGGCGTCGGCGAGGACGAGATCCACGGCCGGCCGCTGGTCGAGGACCATCTCGACGCCTGTCTCGCGGCAGGCCTGTCGATCTCGGGCATCAACGCCGAAGTCATGCCCGGCCAGTGGGAATTCCAGGTCGGCCCGGCCGGCCTCCTCGAGGTGGCCGACGAATTGTGGATCGCCCGTTGGCTGCTCTATCGGTTGGGTGAGGACTACGGCATCGCCGTCACCATCGACGCCAAGCCCGCCAAGGGCGACTGGAACGGCGCCGGCGCACACACCAACTTCTCCACCAAGGAGATGCGCGAGGACGGTGGCTACAAGTACATCGAAGCCGGCTGCAAGGCGCTGGGCCAGAAGGCCCCCCTGCACATCGAGAACTACGGCGTCGGCGTCGAGGACCGTCTCACCGGTGCTCACGAGACGCAGCGATTCGACCAGTTCAGCTACGGCGTGTCCGACCGCGGTGCCTCGATCCGCATCCCATGGCAGGTCGCCGTCGACAAGAAGGGCTACCTCGAGGATCGTCGCCCGAACGCCAACATCGACCCGTACACCGTCGCCCGGCTGATGGTGGACACGGTCTGCGGCGCGATGAAGTGATGCGCCGGGCCAGCGGCCCGGAGCACTGAATCAGGACACCGAACGAGGACAGGACGGGGGCTGCGGCTCCCGTCCTGTCGCATTTCGAGGCCGACCACGAGAGAATCAGGAGATGACCAACATGTTGGACAGCCAGCGCGACTACGTCTTGCGCAGCGTCGAGGAGCGTGGGGTCCGTCTCGTTCGGCTCTGGTTCACCGACGTGCTCGGCACGCTCAAGAGCCTCGCCATCTCACCGGCCGAGCTGGAGAACGCCCTCGACGGCGGGATGACCTTCGACGGTTCGTCGATCGACGGGTTCTCGCGCGTGCAGGAAGCCGACGTGTTGGCGATGCCCGACCCCGACACGTTCGAGTTGCTTCCGTGGGGCGATCCGAAGGCTCCCGAAGCCCGGATCTTCTGCGACATCCACCATCTCGACGGGACACCGTTCGAGGGTGACCCCCGTCAGGTGTTGCGACGCCATGTGCAGGAGGCCCACGACGAGGGCCTCACGTTCTACATCGCTCCCGACGTCGAGTTCTTCTACTTCGACCAGCTCGTGGCCGGCCGGCCACCGGTACCGGTCGACCAGGGCGGCTACTTCGACCTCACCACCAGTGACGTCACCGGCGAGCTGCGCAAGAAGACGATCCGCACCCTCGAGGCGCTCGGCATCCCAGTCGAGTACAGCTTCCACGAGGACGCCCCGGGACAGCAGGAGATCGACCTCCGACACACCGATGCGCTCACGATGGCCGACAGCATGATGACGTTCCGTCTCGCCGTGCGCGAGGTTGCGTCGCAGCACGACGTCCACGCCACGTTCATGCCCAAGCCGCTCGAGGGCGTGCAGGGCTCGGGGATGCACGTCCACCTGTCGCTGTTCCGAGGTGACGACAACGCCTTCCACGACACCGACGACGCCTACCACCTGTCGCCGACCGCGAAGGCGTTCATGGCCGGCATGTTGCACCACGCCGCCGAGATCACCGCTGTCACCAACCAGACGGTCAACAGCTACAAGCGGCTGGTGCCGGGCTTCGAAGCCCCGGTGCACATCAGCTGGGCGCGCAACAACCGCAGCGGGTTGATCCGGGTGCCGATTCCGAAGCGCAGCAATCCAATGGCCACCCGCATCGAGTACCGGTCGGCCGATCCGGCGTGCAACCCGTACCTCGCGTTCAGCCTGATGCTGGCCGCCGGCATGCGCGGTGTCCGCGAGGGCTACGAGTTGCCCGACGAGGCCGATGCGAACCTGTTCGAGATCGGCGACGATGTGCTCGCCAAGCTCGGCATTCGTCAGCTTCCCCAATCACTCGCCGACGCGCTGGCCGTGATGGAGTCCTCGACGCTCGTGCAGGAAGCACTCGGGGAACACATCTTCGAGTGGTTCCTGCGCAACAAGCGCAGCGAGTGGCGCGCCTACAAGACCCAGGTCACGCCATTCGAGCGAGACCGGTACCTCGGGACGCTGTGATCATGGCTGCGCGCGAGTCGTTGCTGGCGGTGGTCGCCGAGCCGATGTCACCCGAGCTGGCGCGGACGTTGGACCTCGCCGGCTACTCGTGGAAGAACGTGACCTCCAGCGACGACTCGAGCCAACCCGCCGGAGGGTGGTCGGGGTCGATCGTCGACGTCTCGACCGACGCCGACGGCGGCTGGGCGTTCCTGCGGAACGTCCGCAAGGGCGGCGATCGAGCGTTTCCGGTGATGCTCCTCGTGGGCGGCGGTCAACTCGGTGAACTCGAGCATCGCGACGAACTCTTCGACGACTTCTGCCTCACCCCGTTCCATCCCGCCGAACTCGAGGCCAGGTTGCGTCACCTCATGGCGTCCGATGTGGATGTGCATCGAGCCGAACTCGTCGAGTACGGCGAGCTGACCCTCAATCTCGAGGCCTACCAGGCTGCGATCTCCGGCC
>JBPCTP010000283.1:0-5278 GCA_051011615.1 Microthrixaceae bacterium
GCCGCAGCTGCTGCATATATGAGAATTCGGCCCCTCGGGCAAGGAGTTGAGAGGGATTGCCAACAATGTTGGTTGCGCAGCTCGATTTTCTGAGGCGATCGCCAAGACTCACACTGGGAGTGACCATGGTCGACTCCTACATCACTCTGCGTGGCCTTCGGGGAGCACCCCCTGCCCGGACGACCGCCGCTCACCCGTGAAGCAATCAACGAGCCACGCGCACCGGCGATGCGCAGGTGGCCGCCACTGCCGCTTTCAGCCCTGCCATCACCGAAGTCTTTGAGCGGATCGATACGAACGCCACGAAGTTGATCGCCGAGTCCGCGAGGTCAACGATCGCGCCTGGTCGAGCAGAAGCGTCGTCGTTTCAAGCCGGGCGAATCCACAGCCGAGCGCGTTCTTCTAAGCTGCCTACCGCTCTCAGCGAGAGCGCTCTGCGGAAACAGGCGCGGACCGAGGAAACGTAGGCAGGAACATGAACGGCACCCACGGAAGCGACGAAGCCGCGACAGGTGGCAGGTTGGACGGCAGGGTCGTGGTCGTAACCGGCGCCGCGAGCGGGATAGGTAGGGCGTGCGCCGACCAGGTCGAGCTCCTCGGGGGCAACGCCGTGCGAACGGACCTGGCCGGAGTCTCTGACGACCCGTCGGTGATCGCGCTCGATGTCACGAACGAAGAGGCCACCCGCGAGGTGATCGCAACGGTGGTTTCAGAACATGGCCGCATCGACGGGCTCGTCACCGCCGCCGGGGTGGCGGGCGGCGGCCCGATGCACACGATCGACGACTCCGAATGGCAGCGGGTCATCGAGATCAACCTGACCGGCACTTTCTACGGCGTCAAGCACGCAGTCGAGGCCATGCGCACCCAGGCTCCGATCGACGGTGAGCGCGGCTCGATCGTGACCATCGCCAGCGTCGAGGGAATCGAGGGCACAGCTGGTGGAAGCGCATACAACGCCTCCAAGGGTGGCGTGATCCTGCTGACCAAGAACGTCGCCATCGACTTCGGATCGGTCGGTATCCGCGCCAACTCCGTATGCCCCGGCTTCATCCAGACTCCGATGCTCGAATCGGTATTCGAGCTGGAGGGGATGCAGGAAGTGCGCGACCACGTGATCGCCGAACACAAGCTCGGCCGACTCGGCCGGCCGGCTGAGATAGCGGGCCCGGTCGGCTTCCTGTTGTCACCGCAGGCGTCGTTCGTGACCGGTCACACCCTCGTGGTCGACGGCGGCTACACGGCCGGACGTGACCACGGCATCACGAAGATGTTCGGCCTCTGACGCCGGTGCCCTCGAGGGCACCTTCGGCGCTCGGTTCAGTCGGCGGCACCGAATCGCTCGGCAAGATCGGAGTCGACCTCGTGGCGTCGCATCAGGAAGGCCCGCTCGTCGAGCCGCTTGCGTCGCATCCACGTGGTGGTCTCGGTGTTGCACTTGCTGGCGTTGCAGGAGCGGCACGCCGGTACCACGTTGGCCAGGGTGTAGCTGCCTCCGCGCGACAGCGCGAGCACGCAGTCCTTCTGGAGGGGCACATCCGCGGTACCGCAGTAGGCGCAACCGTTCCACGCGACCAACAGCGCCTCCCACTGCTCGTCGCTCAAGTCGTTGTCCGCACGGTCCATGCGGCGTTGTCGACGCTTGGCGTAGCGCTTCCTGCGGGTCTGGCCTGCTGCCACGGGGCGAACCGTAACTACGTCGGTCGGTGCAGGCGTGGATGGCTACACCAGGTCTGGGTGCGACTCGATGTGGCGGAGCTTGTCGGGGTTGCGAATGGAGTGGATGCGGCGCACCTGGCCCCGCACCACCTCGAACCAGGTGACCATCTCGGGCTCGTCACCTTCGCGCACCAACACACCGGGATGGCCGGCAACCAGAACGGGCTCGATCGCCTTGGCCACCTCCCGTTTCGTGAGGTTGACGACGTAGCGTGACACCCTCTCGATCCCGACAACCGGCCGACGTGCAGCATGGGTCTCGGCACCCCCGTCGCTGAGTGCAACCACGTCCTCGGCCATCAACGAACGAAGCGACTTGAAATCGCCGGTAACGGCTGCGAGCACGAACTGCTCTGCGACCTTGCGTTCCTCGGAGTCCCCGGGACGTGCCACATCCGGGACCTCGCGCAGCTTTCGGCGGGCCCGGGACACCATCTGCCGCGTGGCTTCGGGGCTCCTGTCGAGAATTTCCGCCGCCCGCTTCTGGCTCTCGCCGAACACCTCCACGAGCAGCAACGCAGCTCGTTCGGTCGGGCTCAGCTCCTCGAGAATCAGCAGGAAGGTCGTGGTCAGGCTGTCGGCCAGCTCCGCCCGCCACTGGGGATCCTCCGAACTCGGTCCGGCCAGGGCGGCGAGGCGGTCCGCGGTCGCCGCGTCAACGACCGGCTCGGGCAGCCACGGCCCGACATAGCGACTTCGTTCGCGTTCCAACACCCGAAGCCGGTCGATGGCCAGCCGCGTGACCACAGTCGTCAGCCATGCGGGCGGGGATTCGATCGAGTCGGGGGCCGCAGCCTGCCAACGGAGCCAGGCCTCCTGCACGACGTCCTCGGCATCGTCGAACGTGCGACACATTCGGTACGCGATTCCTACGAGCCGAGGTCGCTCGGCCTCGAACGGTTCGATTCCCCGGGGGGCCGATGGCTGTCACCGCAGACAAGCACATCCACGCTCGCCTGCGGGCCTCCCGCCTCGAATCGGTCGTTGTTGCTGTTCATGGTCGTCATCTCCATGTTGGTATTGACGATCCAGCAACCCAGAGTGTGACAGCCCGCTCTACGCTGGCGCTCGCCGTGACACTCGCTGCCACCCAGACCGTTGCGAATCCGCCGGAGACCGTTCGAGATCTGGTGCTGGCGCGGGCATCGGATGGGCACCCGGCGCTCCGCTTCGAGGACTCGATCTGGAGCTGGGCGGAGCTGGTCACCGAAGCGCGCCGCCGGGCCGCCCTGTTCGCCGACATGCGCGAGCCGGGCGCCTTCCACGTGGGAGTTCTGCTGGACAACGTGCCCGAGTTCGTGTTCTCCCTTGCCGGAGCCGCGCTGTGCGGTGCCGTCGTGGTTGGCATCAACCCCACCCGGCGTGGCGAGAACCTCGCCCACGACATCACCCATACCGACTGCCAGATGATCGTCACCGACACCGAGCACCTGTCGCTGCTCGACGGTCTCGATGTCGGCGTCGAGCTGGAACGGATCCTGGTTGTGGACCAGCCGGAGTTCGAAGCACGTCTGCCCGTCGAGTCCCGGGCTGGACCAACGGAATCCGTTTCGCCGGAGGATCTCTACCTGCTGTTGTTCACATCGGGCTCCTCGGGTGCGCCCAAGGCGGTTCGAATGACCCATGGTCGGGCCACCCGCGCATCGGATTCGTTGCTCTGCGGCCGCGACGACTTGCCCTACTGCGCGATGCCGCTCCATCACGGCAACGCACTCAACGCGATCCTGTTTCCCGCCATGGGTGCGGGAGCGACGGTTGCACTCAAGCGCCGCTTCTCCGCATCGGACTTCATAGGTGACGTTCGCGAACTGGGCTGCACCTACGCCAGCACGATCGGCAGGGTCCTCACCTACATCCTCGCCACACCGGAGCGCTCCGACGACTCCGACAACGATCTCAAGCTCCTCCTGGGGCCCGAGTCATCGGCTGCGGACTCCGCAGAGTTCAGGCGGCGCTTCGGTTGTCCGGTGTTCGCCGGCTACGGCTCGAGTGAGAACGCAATCGTTCTGCAACCACCACCGAGACAGAATCCCGCTGCGCTGGGGGTAGCTGCCGGGGGCGACGACATCGCTGTGGTCGACTCCGAGACCGGCGAGGAATGCGAAACCGCTCGCTTCAGCGACGCGGGTGAGCTCCTCAACGCGTCTGCGGCCATCGGTGAGCTGGTGAACCGCGATCCCGGTGACCGCTTCGAGGGCTACTACAACAATCCGGAAGCCGAGGCCGTACGACGACGCAACGGTTGGTACTGGTCGGGCGACCTTGCATACCGCGATTCGAGCGGGTTGTTCTGGTTCGCCGGCCGCACCGCTGATTGGATCCGCGTCGACGGAGAGAACTTCGCCGCGGCGCCCGTCGAGCGACTCCTGATCCGACACGAGTCGATTCGGGGTGCATGTGTGTACGGAGTCCCTGACGGGCGAAACGCCGAGGACCAGGTGATGGCGGCCCTGGAACTGATCGAGGGAGCGGAGTTCGACCCGCAGGGCTTCGACGAGTTCCTTTCCGGCCAACCCGACCTGGGCACGAAGTGGGTACCCCGCTACGTACGCATCGTGGATCAGTTGCCGGTCACCGGAAACAACAAGGTCGACAAGGAGCCTCTGCGATCGCAGCGATGGGCTTGCGACGACGCCGTGTGGTGGCGACCCGATCGCCGCCACGGCAGCTTCCAGCCGCTGACCGCATCGGATGTGCTCCAACTGGATGCGGAACTCCTCACATACCGAGGCCTCACCTGAGCTGATCCAGGGAACCACCCGTTTCCAGTGCCGTACCACTTCTTGACACTGTCCAGATTAAATGGCAACGTATGTCCCGTGATCGAGGACCCGTCCGAGCTGCTGCGTGCGAACGCGATGAACGTGACCGCGCCGCGCCTGGCGATCCTGCGAGCGGTCTCGGAGCATCCGCACTCGACCGCGGACGACCTCGTGCAGGCGGTCCGGGGCGAGATCGGTTCGGTTTCCCGCCAGGCCGTGTACGACTCGCTCACAGCCATGGCCGACCGGGCGATGATCCGGCGCATCCAACCCGCCGGCTCCCCCGCCCGCTTCGAGGACCGCGTGGGCGACAACCACCACCATCTGATCTGCCGTCAGTGCAAACGGATGGTGGATGTCGACTGCGCCGTGGGATACACACCGTGTCTCACCGCCGCCGACGACCAGGGCTTCGAGATCGACGAGGCCGAGGTCATCTACTGGGGCACCTGCACCGAATGCCTGGATGCCTCCGTTGCGGGCTGAACAAACGAAACCACCCGAATACGAGTACCTAGGAGACCAATGAGCACCGACCACCCCACCCCCGATGCCCCCTCAGGAAGCGACGCCTCCAGGTGTCCGGTCATGCACACCGGCCACCAGGCGGTGGGCGTCACCGCCAACGAGCACTGGTGGCCCGAGCAACTCAAGCTGTCGATCCTGCGCCAGAACAACCCGAGCGCGGATCCCATGGGCTCCGACTTCGACTACGCAGCCGAGTTCGAGAGCATCGACTTCGACGAACTGGCCCGTGACGTCGATGCCATCATGACCGACTCCCAGGACTGGTGGCC
>JBPCTP010000284.1:0-4501 GCA_051011615.1 Microthrixaceae bacterium
CCTGACGCGTGTTCAATACGACCAATGGCGCGGCGCTGTGGTGGCTGCCTGGAGGTTTTCTGCCGAGCGTCGCAGGATCGACCGTGGGGAGTTCGAGCGACACGCAAGCGTGTTTGCGTCACACGAGGGATTTGGGATGCGGCCGGCGAAGCCCTCTTCGCTGGCACGCATCGGGGCCGCCGAGTAACCCTCGGCGACCCCGGAGGTGGTTCAGTACTGGCCAGACGTCAGTCGCACCAGGTGAAGATCTCGGGATTGGTGGTGTGCAGCTTAACGACCTGACCGAGCGGCAAGAACGAGCCTTCCGGGAGTTGCACACGGATCAGACCTGCGCCGTCGGGGCCGAGGGTGCTGTAGTCGATCTGCTTCTGAGCAGCTGCCTGCAGCAAGCCGTTCGCCTTCAAGAAGCCGATTCCGTCCTGCACGCAGGCACCCTTGGCATTCGGTGCCGCGGTGGCGCTTCCGGCGGCGCCGAGGCCAATGGTGGCGGCCGTGACTCCGGCTGCAATAGCGATACTGAGCTTCTTCTTCATGGGACCCTCCTGAGGTCGTTGGTGCATTGGTTGTGGGCGTCTACGTGTCGACTCCGTCCGCCGGATGCAACACCGGTGAGGTTTCTTCGACGCCCACCAAGCGGACGACCGGCAGGACGACCCTGCAGAGGTGACCGGTTCGAAACCGTTACCACGTGACTCCCGCACGCAGGTCCGAACACGTGATGTGTTCGCGGCGACCCGATCATGTTCATAGCCCCAAGGCCCGGTGACCGTACGCGTCGCGTCCCTCCTCACCAATCTTCGACAAGACCAAGCCCATCAACCTCGCCCCCGTTTGTGAACCCCACCACCACCTCATCCACGAAGGCGGCTGGACACTCACCATGACCCAAGACCGCACCGCCACCCGGACGCGACCCGACGGACAACACCATTGGACCGGCACCCTCAACAATCCACGCTCGCAACCGATCCACGCATGACCCGGCGACCCGTCCGGCGGGTCGATGGACGGGCGCCGAAACCCCGCCTCCGACCCCGCTGGCGACGGCGTCAGCTGTCGGCCCCAGCCAACGACTTCCAGAAGGTGACCTTGTGGTCGCCGGGACCGTAGAAGTCGCGCACGCGAGCTTCCTCGACGAACCCCTGGCCGCGGTAGAACGCTCGCGCGCCCTCGTAGCCGTCGAGGCTCGACGTGTCGACGATGAGGGTTCGGGCCACGGCGGCCCCCTGAGATCGGAGGTCGCCGTGCACATGGTCCATCAGTGCCGAGCCGACGCCGGCACCGTGGCGGTCGGGGTCCGTGGCGAGGAAGTAGAGGTTCCACATCCGGTCGGCGAAGGGTTCCGGCGCGTAGTAGGCAGCGCCGGCGATCGCGCCATCGACGTCGGCCACCACCCAGATGTGCTGCTCGAGTTCGCCGCCGAGGAAGCCGTCGAGCATCTCGTCGAAGTCGGCGAGCTCGTCGAGTTCGAACATGTGGTTGTCGAGCGCGAGCTGTTTGACGGCATCGACGTCGGCCGGAGTCGCGAGACGGACGATCGGGGTCGGCATCACGCGAGCTTGGCAGCCGACACCAGCTGCGGACACGCTGACACCGAGCGGCGATCGTGCCGCGTGACGTTGCGGCTCACAGATTCCAGCTGCATCCGGTTTCCGCTTCCGACAGTTCCCAGAGCCGTTCCATGACCGGCTTGTCGTATGCGAAGGGTTCCAGCGTGCCCTTCCCGACCGGGCCGACCCATTTGTTGCGTCCGGTGGGGCCGTACAACTCCCTCGAATCCAAACCTGCTTCAGTGGCACACATCACTTCCGGATAGGACCCCTTCTCGGCAGATTGAACCATCGGCGACATGGACATGAGCCCGAACATCGCTCTCGTCATCAGGTTGCCGCTGGTCGTGATGAGCGAGGTGCTCGACGAGCCGGGGTGGCACACATAGACCTCGACCTCCTTGCCCGCCGACTCCAGACGGTCTTGCAGCTCGTAGGCGAACATCATCTGCGCCAGCTTGCTCTGGGAGTACGTCTTGTTCTGGTGGTAGTTCTCGTCCCAGTTCATGTCATCGAACTGGATCGTCTTGATCCCCATCTTGTAGCCCAGGCTCGCAACGACCACGATGCGGCCGTTCGACGCCTCGATGCGCTCGACGAGCAGCCCGGACAGGAGGAAGTGGCCGTAGTGATTCGTGCCGAGCATGCTCTCGAAGCCGTCGACCGTGAACTGTTGGGTGGGCACCTGGGCGATGGCACCGTTGCAGATCAGCGCGTCGATCTGGGGAACCTGCTCGAGCACTTCGGCAGCGGCCTGTCGAACGGAGCTCAGGTCGGCCAGATCCAGGCGGACGAACGACACGTCGACGTCGCTGCCGTACTCCTCCTGCAGCTTCGCGATGGCCGCGTTCGACCGCTCGACGCCGCGGTTCAACATCACCACCCGAGCGCCCTTGGACAGGAACGTCCGGGCCGCCTCGAACCCTGTTCCGCTGTTGGCGCCGGTGATGAGGTAGGTCGTGCCGTCGAGCGAGCCGAGTCGCTCGGGCGTCCAGCCCTCGGGGCCGAAGGTCGTGTCGGTGGCCATGCTGCAATCTCCTGTCGTGCTCGGCCGGATCTGGTGCTCCGGCGGTCTGACACGACCATAACTCTCGCTGCAGTTTGTTTCGAGTGCGAATCGTGCCGAATACCTGCATATTCGTGTCGTTCCGGTAGACAGGGTCAGGCGCTCTGGGTACGTTGGCTGCATGAGCAAGGAGCAGATCCGGCGCCTGATCGACGACCGGGTCACCCAGGACGGCTTGTTCGACATCGGGGTCGAGGGGGTGCAACTCTTCCGCGTCACCGAAGCGATCCGCTGCGCACCCGCGGTCTACGAGCCCACCCTGGTCGCCATCGTCAGCGGGGCCAAGGAGGCCATCGTGGACGGCACGTCACACGTGTACGACGACACCGAGTACCTGTGCTGCGCCATCTCGATGCCGGTCGAGGCCGGTACCCCGACGGCGTCACCCGACCATCCCCTCCTCGGCGTGCAGATCGCCCTCGACCCGAGAGTGATGACCGAGCTGGCCATCGACATGGAGAACGCAGCCGGCGCCATCCGAGAAGCCGGAGGGGGCCCGCTCCCCCAAGGGTTCGCCCTCGCCCGCTGGGACGACGCCTTCACGGACGCGTTGTCGCGGCTGGTCGAACTCAGCATCGACCCGACGGATGCAGCCGTGCTCGGCGCGGGTCGGCTTCGGGAGGTGTACTACGCCGTCCTGAACGGCGATGCAGGAGCCACCGCGCGGCGCGCCTTCGGCGTGGGCAACGAAATCGCCCGGGTGATCGACCACGTGTCGTCGCACCTGGACGAGCCCGTGACGATCGACGACATGGCCGCCCGCGTCGGCATGAGCCGGGCCGTCTTCCACCGCAAGTTCAGGCAGGCCACCACGATGTCGCCGATCCAGTTCGTCAAGGCGGTCCGGCTGAACAACGCCGCCGTGAAGATCGCCGGAGGGATGACCGTGAACGAAGCAGCGACGGAAGTGGGATACGCGAGCTCGTCCCAGTTTAGCCGCGAGTTCAAGCGCATGTACGGACAGTCCCCCAAGCAGTGGAGCCACACCAAACAACCACTCCCCTCCGGATTGGTCTGACGGTCGAGCCCGTTCTCCCGATCTCGCCGAACGACGACCGGACCTCCGGCGGCACGCCGGAGCACTCGGCAGAGGCGGCGCCACGACCCGACACGGCGTGACAGCCAGAGCAGGCCGGCGGGTCTCGCCGGCCACCATCGCCTGCGATCCCCATCGGCCGCTCGTCTACGATCGGGACCCACGCAATGAGAGCAGAGACCGAGATGAACCCGCCGAGTCCCGCCGCCACCACGCATGCGGCCCCGCTGCTGAACGACCAGCAGGCGATCGAACGCATCTTCAGCCACATCGACGACAACACCACCGACCTCGGCGACACCGTCTGGCGCGAGCCGGTCGAGAGCTACCACTCCCACGAGCGGTACGAAGCCGAGATCGCACTGCTGCGGCGCCTGCCGGTTCCGTTCTGCCCGTCGGCAGCCCTCCCCGATGCCGGGAGTTTCATCGCCCGAACCGCAGCCGGCACGCCCCTGCTCGTCGCCCGGAGCGCCGACGGCGTGGTGCGGGCCTTCATCAACGCATGCCGCCACCGAGGGATGCAGCTCGTCGGCGGCTCCGGCTGCTCGAAGGCGTTCACCTGCCCGTACCACGCCTGGACGTACAACCTCGAGGGTGTGCTCAAGGGGATACCCGGCCGCTCCGGGTTCGCCGACCTCGACCCCGACCGACATGGCCTCGTCGAAGTCGACGTCGCCGAGCGGGGTGGCATCGTCTACGTCGCCCAGGACCGCCCGATCGAGCAGGCCTTTCTCGACAACTGTCTCGACTACTTCACACCCGAACAGGCGCTGTTCGAGCAATCGGAGATGGTCGACGAGGCCAACTGGAAGCTGATCACCGAGACGGCTCAAGAGGGCTACCACATCA
>JBPCTP010000285.1:0-3390 GCA_051011615.1 Microthrixaceae bacterium
ATGCAAAGCAGAGCGCAGCGGGTCATTGGACCACGGCAAATTTGCCGGCCAGCGAACGGAACAAGCGATATCTGAGCATGATCTGCTCGCATGTCCTCGCAACCGCTCGCGAGTCGCTTGCCGTGGCACCCGGTCTCCGTGAAGTCAAGATCGCGGTTGTGCGGGATGAGGGGGCCTTGAGGCGCTCAGGGCGTTGGGCCACCCTGCTCGTTGCGGTTATCGAGAGACGGGAGATGGAGCAGGCGGTCTGGGACGGGCGCATCCGAGCGGAGTCACTGCTCAGTGACATCGCAAGCGCCGTCGCAGTGCGCTTCCACGCCTCGAGCGCGAAGTTGATGCCCCTCACCGCGAACGATGTCGATGGTCTCGAGGCGTTGACGAACTGGCTGGACGAGTGCTCCACCGACGACGACGCTGAACCTGCAGCGATGTAGACATCGCCGGTTGACTCACCTAGCTTGCAGCGGTTCGTCCACCGATCCTCGGTTTGGAACCGCGCCTGATCGAGATGAGATCGCGTACGTGAGGCACAGGATCCCGAAGGTCGGGTGTAAGGATCTGGCATTCGATGGCGAGTAGCGATCGGCACGGCCCGTCTGCACTCACGCGACTTGGGCAAGGGCCGGTGGTACCGGCGCCCGGCCTGCCCGACAACACCTCTTTCCCCTGTCCGTCAAGTGCCGTTCATGGACACTTCGTAGCGTGCCCGCTACCCGGCGATAGGGGCGCTCGGTAGGGCCCGACACCGAGTGGTCCTTCGTCGTTGAGTCCGGTGTTGCGGCGCTCGCGTTATGTACGTCGCAGCCCGCACCGCGGGTGCGCGCGCTTGCCGGTTCCAGCGCGGGGCCGAAACCATCTGCGGATGTTGACTTGCGCAGCTCGGCCGGTCGAAGCTCGTGGTGCCGGGGCTGGATCGACAAGCTTCATTGCCTGGCGCGTCTCCACTCCCAGCGGCAGGGCGCCGGTCGGGGCGGCAAGGGGCGATGCGGGTAGGTTCGGTCCATGACGGCAGGGCCGCCGAGCGGGACCGTTACGTTCCTCTTCACCGATGTTGAGGGCAGTACGACGCTGTGGCAGGACCATCCCCGGGCGATGGCGGCTGCCCTCGCCCGTCACGACGAGATAGTCCGCGGGGCCATCGAGCGTCACCATGGCTACGTGTTCTCGACCGCCGGAGACGCGTTCGCCGCGGCCTTCGGATCCGCGATCGACGCGGTCGCCGCAATCTCTGCTGCCCAAGTTGGCCTCACCGATGAGCCGTGGAACGACGCGGTAATCCGGGTTCGGGCAGGTTTGCACACCGGCGAGGCCGATGAACGAGGCGGTGACTACTTCGGCCCGGTCCTGAACCGGGGGGCTCGAATCATGGCGCTGGCCAGCGGCAGACAGGTCCTGCTGTCGCAGGCGACGGCCGAACTGGTTCGTGATCAACTCGCGTCAGGCCTCGATCTCCATGGCGTTGGCGAGCATCGGTTGAAGTCGCTCCACCGACCCGAGCACCTCTTCCAGCTGATGGGTCCTGGCTTGTCGAACCGGGTGGTGCAGGTGGCGGCAGCGGAGCCGTCGGGAAACCTGCCGGCGGGTGTCCTCGACTTCGTGGGCCGGCATCACGATCTCGATGAGCTCCGGTCAGTCGTGGCGCCGGGAAGAGTGGTGACACTCACCGGCATCGGGGGCGCAGGGAAGACGCAGCTGGCCACCCGGGTTGCAGCGTCGATGACCGACGCGTATCCGGACGGTGTGTGGTGGTGCGATCTGACGCCGTTGCACTCGGCAGAGATGATTCCAAGCCTTGTGGCGGCAGAGCTCGGCTTCGGGATGCAGCCAGACATGACGCCGCTGCAGTCGGTGACCGATGCTCTCAATCGCCGCCGGATGCTGCTCGTCCTCGACAACTGCGAACACCTCCTCGACGGCGTCGCTGCCCTGGTCAATGCGGTCATCGATCAGTGCGGAGCCGTCGCGATCATTGCGACCTCGCGCGAGCCGATTGGGAACCATGTCGAACAGGTGTGGCCGGTCCAACCACTGGACGTTGAAACCGACGCCGTCGACCTCCTGGTGCAACGCGCGATCGCCGCCGATGCCACGGTCGACCCACAGCAGTGGGACCGTGACGATCTGGTCGAGCTGTGCGTTCGGCTCGACGGCATCCCGCTGGCGATCGAGATGGCAGCAGCACGGCTGCGTTCGATGGGGCCGACGCAGGTGCTCGAGCTGCTCGACGACCGGTTCCGGGTACTTCGCAACCGTCGGCGGGGTGGGATCGAGCGCCACCAGACGCTCTTGGCGACCCTCGACTGGTCCTACGACCTGCTCGACCCCGACGAACGCTTGCTCCTCAACCGCCTCAGCGTGTTCGCCGGAACGTTCGACGCCGCCGTGGCCGAGATCGTCTGTGCCGACGACCGACTCGATGCCTTCGACGTGCGGGACCTGCTCGATGCGCTCGTCGACCGATCGTTGCTCGTGCCGATTCGCGATCGAGACCACACCAGGTTCCGGCTGCTTGAGACGGTCCGGCACCACGGCGTCACCCACCTCGATGCAGACCGTGAGCTCGATTCCCTCCGGCGCCGGCACGCCACCGCACTTGCCGACCTGTTGGAGCAGGCGTCGGCGGAGCAACTGGATGATCGGTTCTGGGACGGCCACCAGAAATTTGTCGACAACTGGACCGATGCCGTGGCAGCGATGTCGTGGTGCATCACCGCCGACGAGAGTGAGTTGCTCGGTCGGCTGATGGGCGCCTGCGGTGGGCATGGGACCGGAACTCCGAAGCCGGAGTTGGGCGAGTTGGGCCGCGCCGCTCTCGAGATGACTGATCCGCCAGCCGCGGCGTTCGGGTTCCTCGCGTTCTTCTCCGATGGTCGCTACCAGGTCGAGTACGCCGAGGCCGGGCTGGCTCGACAGCCATCCGACCCCGGCGTCCGGACCCTGCTGTACTCACAGCTTGCCGCAGGACGAGCATCGTCAGGTTCTCGAGGGACGCTGGCGGCGATGCAGGGCTGGTTGAGTGCGGCCTACGAGATCGGTGCGCTCCAGACCGCCTACCCAGAAGGGGTCTTCGCCGAGACGCTCGTGCGGTGGGATCCCGAGACAGCAGCCGCGCACGCCGATCGTGTCTGGCGGGGGATCGAGGCCGGGCGCGGCCTGCCACCCGCCAGTTTCGGGTTCACCAAACTCGCCAACTACGAGGCGATCCTGGGGCACCTCAACACCGCGCTCGAGCTCGCCGACGAGGCGATCGCAATCACCGACACAGCCGGCTACTCGGTTGCCAGGGCCGACGCCGTGGCCACGGCGGCGCGGATCACTGCCGTGCTCACGCCCCGCGATGCCGCTCCCGTGCTCGCCGACGCACTCGAATCGGCACGAGCCGCACGGTGG
>JBPCTP010000286.1:0-6005 GCA_051011615.1 Microthrixaceae bacterium
TCGGTCACGAGGCCGACACAGTGAGGAAGGTCCGCAAGCGGACCGAATGCCGCCCCGCCCTTGTAGTCGACGAGAAGCAGGTTGATTCGCTCGGGTGAGTGTGTGCCGGCAAGTGCGGCGAGCATCGTGCGAAGCAGTTCGCTCTTTCCCGCGCCGGTGGTGCCTCCGATCAGTGCATGAGGACCGTCCGTCACGAGGTCAAGGGTGAGAACTCCACCCCCGGCCATTCTCCCGAGGGGAACAGCCAGCTCTTCGGGGAGGCTCTCCCCCCAACGCCTGGCCATCGAATCCGCTGCCGGCGAAACGCCGAGATCTGCCAGTGACACAGATTCCGGTAGCGAGGAGGCCGCGGTCGCGGAACCCGGCTCGAGTCCAGCAATCCGCCGGGCGGCGTTCTCCAGGGTGGCGGGGCTCTGTTGTTCCATCTCGAAGGCCTGGCGAGTGGAATTGTCCAGCTGGAGGCTCGAGTGCCCATCGGCGTCGATCCGCACCAGTGCACGGATGCTCTCGGGCAGGCCGACGGTGTCCGGTGCGACCCACAACACCGGCGCCTCGTTGTCAGGTGGTGGCTGTTTGTTGGACCGAGCAAGGACGGTGAGGGTCTTGGGGGCACCCGGGGCGAGATGTGGGAGCCAGCTGGTCCAGCGCCACCCGGGGGACTCGGTCGGTACGGACAGGGACAGCTGGTCCGGAGGTGTGAGCATCGCGAGCTGTGCCACCACCGACCCTGCGAGGGCGGTCGTCATGAGGTGGTCGCCGACGATCGCGAGACCACCCGTTTCCGCGAGGTCGACCGTCAGCGGCCTCGGCTGTGGATCATTGTGTCGGAGCACCACCGAAAGCTCATCGCGAAGCTCTGGCCTGCCGGTGACCACGGCCCGGGCGGGATCGTCCGGCACCTGATCCGCGACACCGAGGCGAACCGACATGGGGTGCGGGTGGGCACCAGAGCGTTCCCAGAGTCGATGGCTGAGCGGTCGTACCCACTCCATGACCTCGCTGCCTGCGGGATGGTGCATCTCGTCGCGGGTTTCCTGTGCCCGTCGTCGCGATTCGAGGTGGGCGTCTGCCATGGCGAGCTCTTCGCGGAAGTCCTCGACTCTGGCCACATCGGCCTTGCGGGACTCCAGGCGCCCTTCGATGCCGCTGGCAATCACGTAGACGAACGAGAACGCCATGAATCCGACCATCATCAGGCTTCTCGTGACCGCCCACAGGCCGCCGGCCATGAGCAGCGGCACCATCGCGGTCAGCCATGGAAATCCGGGTGGCCGGTACCGCTCCGGGGCGTTGGGAAGCTCGACGGGCTCAGCACTGTGGTCGGTCCATTCGCCGCGCGAGACGGGAAGGCGGTGTATCGGCCCTCCGGCAGGCGGGGGCCTGAGTGCTCCGTGGATCCGCACCGTTGCGGCCCAATCGCGGCACCGGATCATCGAGCCATCTCGCAGCACGGCGTAGCCGCGCACACGGGCACCGTCGACATGGATCACCTTGGTGCCCTCATCCACGACGATCACGTCGTTGGCCACGTGGATCTGGACCCCCTCGGTGATCGCGGAGCTGCCGTAGTCGAGTGCCCTTCGGCCAGCCTCGGTCGACAACGTCACCGGAGCTCCTCGGGTGCCGCCGTGGACCTGCTCGAAGCTGTCCGCAGCGACCAGCCGAATCGTTGCGCCCGACGAGGGGACCGTCTCTTGGGCCGGGCGGCGGGGATCCAGCACGCCGTGTGGGGATTCGATGGTCAGCGCCGTTTCTGCTTGCGACTCGATACCCCGAGCACCCTGGCCGGCCGGAAGCTCCCCCACATGGCGTGCGGGCCCGTCCAGGTGATGTGCCAGGGCATTCGCGAGCTCGCCAACAGTGGTCGCGCGGCCAAGATCGACCTCGACGTCGTGGACACCATGGTGGTCGAGCCGCCAACGAGCGTTGGTCGCCATCGGAAGCTTCCGGCCGGGAGTGTGCGATCAGCCGCCGGAGGCCTGCCGCTGTTCGGAAACTTCCTTGTTGATCCGAGAGGCGGCCTCGTTCAACAACTTGACCGCATCCTTGAGGGCCTTCTTGTGCTTGCCGTCCCACTCTCCCTGGAACCGCTTCTGGTCCGGACCTTCCCAGTACGTGGAACGCAACTTGCCATCCAGGCGACCTGCGGCCGCATCAATGTTGCCCGCCTCCTTCTTCATCGTGTTGGCGAGTGCCGTCATCTGTTCCGGATCGAGTCCGAGACGTGCCATTGGATTTCCTCTCCTTGGATCGCTCCGCCGCGTCTCGGGGAGCAAGGAGATTGAAAACCACTTCGCCGGGACTGTCATCGGGTCGCGCGGCCCGGTGGTGGTCTCAGCGTCGGGGGCGGCCGGAGTCACGCGCTCCGAGACGCGACGGGTGCAGGCCCGGTCCGCGCCGAGGTGCCGGTCCTCGGCCGAGAGCGCTGAGCGACGCCGAGTACGAGCCACCCTTCGGGGCCCGTGCCTGGTAGCGACGCATGACCGAAGCCGTCACCAATGCCAGACCGGAGAGCCACAGCAGATCGCCGATCGACAGCACCTGACCCCACGGAAGCGGGATGATGTCGCCGAGGAATCCCAGGATCGCGCCATCGGCCACTTCGCGACCGCCGGTCAACACCAGCGAGTTCACATCTCCGCCGTCGGGTACTGCACCAGAGGACTCCAGCGCGCCTCCCGAGACCGGCATCCCCCAGTTGACGATGGTGACCAACAGGTTCAGTCCGACGCCGGCCGCAACGAGGATCATTCCTCCGGTGCGAACGTTGAGCACTGCGAAAGCCAACACGAGCCCCAGGCCGATGATCCGCAACAGCACGGCCGGGGTGCCGTGCAGGGAGGTCACATCGAGCACGATCCAGATGGTCACGCCGCCGAGCCCCGCCATCCACAGCCTCGGGCGCCAATCCAACACGTTGCCGAAGTTGCCTCCCCAGCGGATGCCGAGCCCAATGCCGACGCCCAGCGCCAGAAGGGTGGGGATGAGGGCCATGGCCGAAAACTATCCTGCGGCGCATGTACGGAGACGAACTGCTCCACGAACGACGTGACGGCGTCGCCACGCTCACCATCAATCGACCGGAGCGCCGAAACGCGCTCAGCTGGGACGTGATCACAGGTCTGCGGCGTGCCATGGCCGATGCAAAGGCGGATCCGGAGGTCCGGGTCGTGGTGTTGACGGGCGCCGGAGAAGCCGCTTTCTGCGCTGGTGCCGACCTCGGCGGCATGGCAGGTGATGGTCACGCCGAGCTGCACGACTCCCGGGGTGAACTGGCGCGCCTGTTCGAGGACCTGTGGACTTTGGGCAAGCCGACCGTTGCCAAGGTGCGCGGGTTCTGTCTCGCCGGGGGCTTTGGACTAGCGCTTTCCTGTGATCTCGTGGTCGCCTCGGACGACTCGACCTTCGGTACACCTGAGATCAACGTCGGACTCTGGCCCTACATGATCACCGTTCCCCTGTGTCGCTCGATGCCGCCCAAACGTGCGCTCGAGCTGATGATGACGGGACGTCGGATCGACGTAGCGGAGGCGGATCGCATCGGGTTCCTCAGCAATGTCGTGTCCACCTCGGAGCTGGACGCGACCACCGAGGCACTCACCTCCCGGCTGGCCGCAGCGTCGCCTTCGGTCATGAAACTCGGGCGGGACTCGTTCTACCGGACCTGGGACATGGCAGCCGCGGAGGCGCTGGCGGTGCTCCATCCGATGCTGACCGTCGGCACCGGCCTCGAGGACGCCGAGGAGGGGATCACCGCATTCCTCGAGAAGCGTGACCCCGAGTG
Organism: Microthrixaceae bacterium; assembly: GCA_051011615.1. GTDB lineage: Bacteria > Actinomycetota > Acidimicrobiia > Acidimicrobiales > Microtrichaceae > JBPCTP01. Next base: position 3,785 of record JBPCTP010000286.1, read on the forward strand.
GAAGGGCCGGTAGGTGACCGGCCTCACGGCAGGGAGTAGAAACGCATCATGGCGACAGTGACCTACCAGCGAGACGATTCGGTGGCGCAGATAAGCATCTCGCGCACGGAGCGGCGAAACGCCCTCAACCACACGGCGCTCGAGGAGCTCCACGAATGCGTGAGCCGCTCGCGCGACGACGGCATCCGTTCTGTCGTGGTTACGGGCGAAGGCGGACACTTCTGTGCGGGCGCGGATCTGACCGAACTCGAGGACCAGGCCTTCACCGACGCCCTGCGTGAAGCACTCGACGACCTCGCAGCGTTGCCGGTTCCCACCATCGCGGCCATTGCCGGCTCCTGCATGGGACTCGGGGTGCAGCTGGCGTTGGCATGCGACCTACGTGTGGCCACGCCCGACGCCCGTTTCGCAGTGCCGGTGGCGAAACTCGGACTCATGGTGGACCACTGGACGGTGCAGCGCCTGGCCTTGAACGCAGGGCATTCCACTGCTCGGTGGATGCTGCTCACCGCTGAGCCGATCAGCGCCGGCCACGCGGCGGACGTGGGCCTGATCCAGCGCCTCATCGAGCCCGAGACCGATGACCCGGGCGCAGAGGTGCTGGCGGACGCGACGCGGCTTGCGCAGAACATCGCCAAGCTCGCACCGCTGGCACTGGCAGGATCGAAGCTGGGTCTGGACCTGCTGGAGCGCTCGGCGGGGGAGTCCGACCCACACGGGGAGTATCGAGCGGCGTTTGACCGCGCCTGGGCCTCCGAAGACCTCACAGAGGGCCGGCGAGCGTTCGGCGACCGTCGTGCGCCCGAGTTTCGGGGCGCCTGAGTTCCGGGGCACCTGGGTTCCGCGGGGCCAGAACCACCGCGGGCCGGGCCGGCTCAGATGGCCGGCAGGTATCGGTCCATGTGTACATACCCGTTCCACACCAGGACGAGTATCAACGGCGTGGCAACGAACCAGATCGCCCATGCGTGTGTGAAGTTGCGTGCCAGCAACCAAGCGCCGAGGGCCAGGGCGGCTGCAGCGAGGCCGAAACCGAGGGCCACCGGCAGTTCTTCGGGTGTCGAGCCCAGCCCTTCGTCGAAATCGTCCGCAACCGATGCCGCCACGACTTCCGCGGATTCGACAGGTGCCGGCGAGGGGGCCACAGGTGCCTGTTCGAGCACCGCGTGCACGATGATCCGTTGCCGCGCGGAGTACTTGGGGTGACACGCCGTGAGCGTCACCCGGTCGTCTCCGAAGTTGTCCAGCACCTCGACCTGGGAAGGGCTCACCGCGTACCAGGCCTGTGAGGGTGTTTCGGGCGCCGGGATCACGCGGTAGATGAATCGTCCCTGGCTGCTCGAGAGGATCACTTCGTCGCCTGGACGAAGTTCGTCGATCCGGTTGAACGGTGCGCCATAGGTGGTGCGGTGACCCGCCACTCCCACGTTGCCGGGCTGACCCGGAAACGGAGTGCCGATGTAGTGGCCGGGGCCCTTCTTGAGGTCTTCTCGCGAGGTTCCTTCCACCACGACCCGTGACAGTTCGATGCGCGGTATCTCGATGATCGCTGCGGGCTCACCCTCGGCCGGCGTTGGCGGGACACCCGGCTGCTCGCCCGAGGCAACCTGGGCGAGGTCCACATCCGCATCGAGGCCCAGTTGGTCGGCGTACTCCTCCAGGAGTTGGTCCTGCTGGCGCGATTCTTCGAGGCTGGTGCCCCAGAGTTGGTACGCGACGAAGCCCAGGATGACGACGCCGGCGATTATCAGCAGGCGACCCGCGACCCCCAGGGCCTTCGAAAGCATGTGACCACCGTACCGACCGATTCAGCTATGGCATACGGACCCGGTAGCTTTGCCTGACCCCCCTCTTAGAACCTGCGCGGACAGCGAGGGGCACCCTCAGCCATGGATGACCATTCCCCGACAGCGCCGCCAGTGGTGCGCATGCGCAATGCCGTGGCGTTGCTGGGCAGGTTTCCGGCCCTGGCGGGTTTGGATCTGCAGGTCCAACAGTCCGAAGTGGTGTTGTTGTCGGGTCCCAACGGCGCCGGAAAGACCACCGTGCTGAGGGTGTGTGCCGGCCTTCTGCCCGTCGTCGAAGGCGAGGTGGCCGTGCTCGGTGTGGACCTGCGGTCCGACAGGTGTGCGGTGCGGCGCAGGGTCGGCCTGGTCGGGCACCCCGCGGGCCTGTATCCGGACCTCACGGTTTCGGAGAACGTGCGGTTCTGGGCCCGAGC
>JBPCTP010000287.1:0-3651 GCA_051011615.1 Microthrixaceae bacterium
GAGCTGTCCACCGACGACGGCATCGCAGACCTTGGCGGCGGCCTGCCCGCCGATGGCGAGCTGCTGGCGGCACTGACGCGAGCGATGACTGCGGCCGCATCGGCCCAGGCGAAGTCACGCGCAGCCACGAGCGCGGACTCGGACGACGCCCGCGCGGAGGCGGCCAAGCGCAGCAGTGACCGATTGGCCGAGATGCTCGAACGAGTCAGCGCCCACGGTCGCGACGATGCTCTTTGGGTCGACGACTCGCCCCAGCGCCTGAGGCGGGTGCCCGTGGATCTCGGGGAACGACTCCAGATGCACGCCTGGGGCGATTCAGCGGTGGTTCTGACGTCGGCAACGGTGTCGGCACCGATGATGGCGCGCCTCGGCCTGGGCGCCGACGCCGAGTTCACCGACGTGGGAAGCCCCTTCGACCACAGGAGCGCGGCCATGCTCTACGTGCCTCCGTTGCTGGCTTCCGCCGCGCCCCGAGACCGAGCGCCCAACAACCCGGACTGGATGGACGAAGCATGGAAGGAGGCTCGGGCCCTGATCGAGGCGGCCGAGGGGCGCACCCTGTTCCTGTGCACATCCATGCGCAACGCCCGACACTTCGCCGAACTGGCACGCGATGAACTCGACTGGCCGGTGTTCTTGCAGGGCGAGTTGCCGAAGCCGAAGCTGCTCGCCGAGTTCGCAGCGGACGAACACAGGATCGCCGTCGGGACGATGGGGCTGTGGCAGGGCGTGGACGTGGCCGGTTCGTCGCTGAGTCTCGTGATCGTGGACAAGTTGCCCTTTCCACGCCCCGATGACCCACTCTGGCAGGCACGCGCTGCCACGGCGCGCAAGAAGCTGCTGGAGTCCGGCGTCGCCGAATCCGACGCCGGCTACAGGGCATTTCTCGAGGTTCAGGTACCCAGGGCGGCCTCCCTGCTGGCACAGGGATCCGGCAGGCTGATCCGTACTGCGACCGATCGTGGCGTGGTCGCCGTCCTTGATCCACGGCTGGCGGAGAAGGCATACCGCAAACAGATTCTCGGGCAGCTGCCGCCGATGCGGCGCAGCCGCACGCGCTCGGAGGTCATCGAACACCTGCGAAGTGGGTTGGCCACGCCCTGAAACCCGACTTCGACCAGCGAAGTCATTCACAGCAGGCGGATAAGTACGATCCGACGGTGTCCATCCACGAACCCGACAGCACACACGGACCTGATATCGAGCCCATTGCACCCCTGGAATCGAACGGGGTTTCGACATGGGACCACGCAGCTGACGTGATCGTGGTCGGCCTGGGGTGCGCCGGTGCCTGTGCCACGGTCGAAGCCGCGGAGTCCGGCGCCGATGTACTGGCCGTGGAAGCAGCACCGATGGGCGGCGGCACCTCCGCCATGTCGGGCGGGATCATCTACCTGGGCGGCGGCACGCCCATCCAGCAGGCATGCGGCTTCGAGGATTCACCCGAGCAGATGGAGAGGTTCCTCACCGCCGCCTGTGGTCCCGGAGTCGATCAGCAGAAGCTCCACCACTATTGCCGCGATTCGGTCGGTCACTTCGGCTGGCTGGTCGACCACGGTGTTCCTTTCGAGGCTCGTTACCACCCCGAACACGACCGCGAACCCGATGATGACTCCGGGCTCTGCTATTCCGGCGGCGAGGACGCCTCACCGTTCAACGCGTTGGCGGTCCCCGCGCCCCGCGGCCACAACCCGAAGTTCCCCGACGCAGCTGGTGGATTCCTGATGCAGCGCTTGCTGGCCGCCGTCTCCGACCGCGGGGCTGACGTACTGACCGACACGACGGTCGAGCGACTCATCACAGACTCAAGCGGTGTGGTCGTCGGGGTGAAGGCGTTGGTGGACGGTGAGCCCACCATGCTGCGCGCCCGAAAGGGAGTCGTGCTGACTGCTGGTGGCTTCACTTTCAACGAGGCGATGGTGCGTCGGTACTGCCCGGATGTGTTGAGGGTGAACGTGCCGATCGGCACCGAGTACGACGACGGTCGTGCGATCCGAATGGCGCAAGGAGTCGGCGCTGCAACCGACGGCATGGAGCACATCGAGGTTGGGATTCCGCTCACCCCACCCCGGTCGCTCGTGAGGGGCATCCTCGTGAACGGGTCCGGCGAACGGTTCATCAACGAGGACACCTACGCCGGCCGCGTCGGCAAGGCCTCGCTACTCGACCAGGACGGGATCGCCTACTTCGTCCACTCAGACGAGACTTTCGCGGTCAACATCGCCGGATACAAGGCCAAGTGGGTGGCCGAAACCCCGGGCCAACTGGAGGCCGAGATCGGGCTGCCCACCGGATCCCTGACGAAGACGGTGGCGGCATACAACCAAGCCGCAGCGCGCCAGGAGGACCCGGAGTTCCACAAGGGTGCCGAATGGGTGATTCCGCTGGAGCCGCCGTACGGAGTTGTCGACATGCGTGTGGAGGCGAGCTTCTACGCGTCCTTCACCCTGGGCGGGCTGGCCACGAATGCCGACGGAGAGGTTCTCGACGACTCCGGCACCGCAGTACCCGGACTGTTCGCAGCGGGTCGCACGACCGCCGGCCTGGCGGGGAGCGGCTACGTGAGTGGCATCTCGCTGGGTGACGGCACCTATTTCGGGCGCCGAGCCGGCAGGTCGGCAGCGGCCCGCTAGAGCGACTCAGCTGTACTCGAGGGCCACGGCCGCCTCGGGTGAGTGCACGTGGAAGGTCAGACTCTCCTCGATGTACAGCTCGACGCTCTCTGCGTCGGAGTCGGTGTATCCGATCGAGAAGTCCTGGCCGCAGTAGAGCTCGAAGTCGTCGCCGCGCATGGACACCACGACGGCTCCGTTCACAGCCGGCGCATAGACCACGGGCCCCTGCAGGATCAGGCGAAGCCGTTCGAGAATCGGGTATCCCCCGTCCTCGGTGGTCTCGAGGATCCCGGCATAGCAGTTGGGACCGAGCGCAATGCCGTAGGGGCCCTCCACCCCTGCATCGCGCAGCTGCGCGACGGCCATCGCTGTCCACGTCGGGTAGTTGCCGTAGTTGCGGTCGATCTCGATCGATTCGTGCGGTGAGGCCTCCGCGATACCTGTGATCTGGCCGGCCTCGTAGCCGTGGAAGATCGCGTTGTCCTCCGCAGCGGCGACCCGGCGGGTTGCCGCCACCACCGGATCCAGGTCCGGGGACTTGTGGCCACGGTCGATTGCGTCGAGCTCCGCTCGCAGCAGCGAGAACGACGCGCGCATCTCCACATATGGCTGGACCCGCCTGGATGCGGCTTCGACTCCGTCCTCTGGCCCGTCCTTCAACGGCTCCACGGTGCCGAGGGTTACGGCCGATGCCGCCCAGCCCTCGGGGCCGCTGAAGTCGATCAGGCGCCGTGCGGCGAGGAAGTTCGCCAGCGAACGCTTGGCCTCCGAGTCGATCTCGGCCCAGGCGGCGTCGGATATGGGGGCCAGGTCTCGAAACAGGTGATTCACTATGTCTCCTCGGTGGGGATTTCGGGCATGGTGGGTTCTGACTGGGATGCCTTGAGGCTCCCTATTCCCAAGGAGCCATCCGAGGCACTTGCTGAGGTTGCTGTGCTCGGCGACGTGGCCCCTGCCTCGGTTTCGGATTCGACTTCAGCTTCGTTCTCGGCCTCGTGTTCGACCTCGGTGATCGGGTCGTCCGTGAACAGGTAGG
>JBPCTP010000288.1:0-3800 GCA_051011615.1 Microthrixaceae bacterium
CTGCGAGCTCGACTGAAGGAGTCCTAGCCTGCTCGGCATGCGATTTGCCCCCGCACTGGCAGTACTCGCCGTTGCGCCGATGCTGGTCACCGCTGCCTGCAGCGATGGAGGTTCGCCCGAGACCACACCGGGCACAGCTGAACCGAGCACCGCCGAACCGAACGCCGCTGTGGCCGCGACCACCTGCCTCACGGACCCCGACTCCTGCTCCATGCGCGAAGTGGCGACAGATGCCGGCTCCTCATCGGTGCGGCGATCGACTCCGAGTGGATCCAGGACCCGACCTACGCCGAGGTGCTTGCCAGGGAGTTCAACTCGGTCACCGCCGAGCGCGAGATGAAGTGGAACGAACTCCAGCCGGAGCGTGGCGTCTTCGACTTCACCGCAGCTGACGAGCTCGTGGCCTTCGCGCAGGCCAATGACATGGAGGTGAAGGGCCACACGCTCGTGTGGGACCAGGAATACCTGGACTCGACGCCCGACTGGGTCCTCGGAATCACCGACCCCGAAGAACTGCGCTCGGTGCTGCGCGAGCACTTCTCCACCGTCCTGGGCCATTTCGGCGATTCGGTGGACCGCTGGGATGTGCTCAACGAACCCATCGACACACTCGGAACCGATATGTACGACAACCACTTCGCGCAGGTGCTGGGGGAGGGCTACGTCGACGAGTTGTTCGTCATCGCCGACGAGCTGGCGCCGAAGACGAGCCTCTGGCTGAACGAGGCCGCGGTCGAGTACAACCCCGCGAAGGCCGAGGCGCTCTATGGCCTGGTCGCGGGCATGGTCGATCGCGGTGTGCCGATCGACGGGGTGGGCCTCCAGGGACACCTGCTCGCGGGCGCACCCGAGTCCGGAACTCTCGAGGGCCTGATCAGTCGATTCCGTGAGCTCGGCCTGGAGGTGGGCATCACCGAGATCGACGTTCCCGTCGAAGCCCGCAACGACGCCGAGTTCGCCGAGCAGGCCTCAACCTATGAACAGGCCCTCGCCGAGTGCATGGCAGCAGGCTGCAGTGAGCTGACCACCTGGGGCCTGCACGACTCCCAGACATGGCTCGATGAGTTCATGAGCCGCGATGACACCGACCCGCTGCTCTTCGACGACAGTCTCGAGCCCAAGGAGGCCTACGTCGCGGCGAAGGAAGCGATCGCGCAGAGCGCACCCTGAGGAGGCGAGCGGGTAGGCGAGGCGACCGATGAGACAGCGGGGTGTTTCGACGGTGGAGCCGGAGAAACGAAGCGGTTCGCCGAAATGGACGTTCCCTGCCCGCGTAGGTCCCGAGGGGGGGTTACAACGCGACAGAGGCTCGGCTACCCTCTGCCAACCGATCCCTGCGGGGGCATGGTTCGGTATCGAAACGGGGGTAATGGGTGGGTTCACCCGCAGTGCCATTGAGGCTTCCTGCGCCTTTGCGCAGGCCGGCACAGGTAGTGGCTCCCGCGCTGGCCGTGCTGGTGTTCCAGCTGGTGGTGTTCTGGATCCCACCGTCCGAGGAGCCGCAGGTCTACCTCCTCGGATTGACCCAGGGCCTGCTGGTCGCGCTCATGGCAATGGGCCTCTGTCTGGTTCAGCGTGCCAACCGGGTCATCAACTTCGCCCAGGCCGACCTCGGGATCCTTCCCGCGGCGATGGCGGCGAACCTCATCGTGCTCTCGGGGATCAACTACCTGTTGGTTCTCTTCGGTGGCATCGTCGCAGCGCTGCTGGTGGGGGGCATCGTCGAACTTGCGATCATGCGGCGTTTCTTCGCCGCGCCGCGACTCGTCACGACCGTTGCAACCATCGGCGTCGCCCAGGTGCTGGCGGTGGCGGCGGTGTGGATCCCCTCGGAGCTGTGGAACCGCGAACCTGTATTCGAGCCCCTACCCGCAAGTGTGTACCCCTTCGAATGGACTGTCACCGTCGGCGGGCTTCCCTTCAAGTCGCAGTTCATCATCGCCTGGGTACTGGCACCGGTCGCCATGGCAGCGGTGGGCGCGATCCTTCGCTACACCAACGTCGGCATCGCAATGCGAGCCTCGGCGGAGTCAGCTGATCGCGCACTGCTGCTCGGCATTCCCGTCAAGCGCATCCACACCTATGTCTGGGCGATGGCGGCAGGGCTCTCCTTCATGTCCTTGTTCCTCTCGGCGGGGTTGTTCGGTCTGCCGATCGCCGGCGCCCTGGGCCTGACCGTGCTGCTCGGAGGCCTTACCGCTCTTCTTCTCGGGCGGCTCAACGACTTGCCGACCGTCGTGGTGTCGGCGCTGGCAGTCGGGGTGCTGATCCAGGCGGTCAGCTGGAAGAACTCCACATCGGTGCTCGGGCTGTTCGAGATACCGCTGTCCGACCTGGCGGTCCCCGCAGCCCTTGGAGCGGTGATCGTTGCGACGCTGCTCTTGCGTCGCAGTAGCGGAACCCGGGCTGATGCAGACACCACCTCGACGTGGCGCAACGCCGAGCAGATCCGCCCGGTGCCTCGTGAGCTCAAACGACTGCCCGAGGTGCGCCTCGCCCAGCTGGCCGGAGTGTTGTTGGCCATTGCGCTCGTGGTGGCACTTCCGTTCCTCGTCGGGACGACCGCGAATGTCTCCAAGGCGGCTGCGCTGGCCGCGTTCGCGATCATCGGTCTGTCGCTCGTGGTGCTCGTGGGCTGGGCGGGTCAGGTGTCCCTCGGCCAGCTCGCCTTCGCTGCGGTGGGTGGAGCGCTGGCGGCCAAGGCGATCACCGAGTGGGACCTGGATCCCGCCATTGCGATCGGTATCGCCGCTGTGGCGGGTGCTGCCACGGCGCTTGTGGTCGGCCTGCCGGCCTTGCGGGTGCGAGGCCTCTACCTGGCGGTCGTGACCCTGGCGTTCGCACTGGCCACCGTGGGGTACTTCCTCAACCCGAGCTTCTTCGAATGGGTGCCCACCGCCCGGATGTCCGAGCGACCGGCGGTGTTCGGCATCTTCGAGATCGATTCGGCCCGCTCGTTCTACTACCTGTGCGTGATCGTGGGGATCATCGTGGCCGCGTGCCTCGAGGGGCTTCGGCGGTCTCGTACCGGGCGGATTCTTGTCGCCACGCGCGACAACGAGGCGGGAGTGGCGGCGTATGGCGTGTCGGTGGTTCGCACCAAGCTGATGGCCTTTGCCATCTCGGGTGCCGTGGCAGCTGTGGGAGGAGCGCTGCTGGTGCTGCTACAGCGGGGCTACACCACGAACCTCTACCTGCCCTTCGACAACCTCGTGATGTTCTCGGCGGTCGTGGTCGGCGGGGTGGGTTCTCTCGTCGGTGGCGTGATCGGAGCACTGTTCCTGAAAGGTGGGGAGTGGTGGCTGAGAGGCAACTGGCGCCTGCTGGTGTCGGGTGCCGGGCTGCTCATCGTTCTGCTGGTCCTTCCGGGCGGCATCGGCGGGGCCCTCTTCTCTCTGCGCGACTACTTCCTGCGGGCGGTTGCGCGCAGGCGCGGGATCGTCGTTCCGAGCCTCATGGCGGATTCAGCCGAGGCCGATGCGGAGATCGAACGGTCCTTCGAGTCATCGAGTGTCGTCGCCGACGGACGCCCGGACCTCGACGAGGGCGAATCGCCCGAGGACGTTGAGAAGGCTGAGGATGCCGACGACGCCCCCGAGATGGCGGCCGAGAAATGACATCTCCATTGCCCATGGATGGTCCGGGTCGCTGGTCGAGGACTGCCTCGGCACTTGCACACCCGCTGCGCACCGCACGGGAGATGCTCGAGGACGGGCCGCTGTCGGTGTTGGTCATCCTGTTCGTACTCAACGGAGTGGACGAACTGACCCGCACCGCATTCGGTGTGCTGGCACCCGACA
>JBPCTP010000289.1:0-4533 GCA_051011615.1 Microthrixaceae bacterium
GTCGTGGGCCGGCCCGCGCGTAGTGGGGCATCACCCGGAGCCGTACCAGTGCCTGCATTGCCGCGCGCCGGCTCCTGGGTTGACGAGGCCGCCGGGTCGGCCACGGGAGGCGCTTCCCCCGGCTCCAGGAACCACCCGATGCGCTCTCCGCACTCGAACAACTCGCCGACCCCGCCGGTGATTTGCAGGATTCCCGAGTGGCTGGCCTCCACATCGCTTTCTACCTTGTCGGTCTCGATGCTCAGCACGGCTGTCCCGGCCTCGACCGCGGTGCCGCTGTCGACCAGCCATGCCGTGATCGTGCCCTCCTCCATGGTGAGGCCGAGCTTCGGCATCTGGAACTCGACGGCCATAGCTAACGGACCTGCTGTGGCATCGGGCGATCCAGGGTGTCGCGCACCTGTTTCGCGATCCGTGCAGCATCGGGAACGTAGGCAGACTCCAGCGCCGGGCTGAACGGCACCGGCGACGCTGGTGCCCCGACCCGCGCGACCGGGGCGTCGAGGTAGTCGAAGGCGTACTCCTGCACCTGTGCCGCGACCTCCGCTCCGAGGCCCCCGTCGCGAACTGCCTCGTGGACCACGACGATTCGGTTCGTGCGGCGTGCCGAGTTGAGCACGGTTTCGATGTCGATGGGCGACACCGTGCGCAGGTCAATCACCTCGGCCTCGATGCCCTCGGAAGCGAGTTGGTCGGCAGCGGCCAGCGACTCCACAGCCATGCGGCTCCAGGCCACGAGTGTCACGTCGTTGCCCTGCCGACTGACGGTCGCCTCGCCGAGTGGGATCTCATAGGGCTCCTCGGGCACCGGTCCCTTGGCGCCGAGCAGTTTCTTGTGCAGCACGACCACGACGGGGTTGTCGTCTCGCACCGAGGCGATCGTCAAGCCCTTCATGTCAGCGGGGGTGGAGGGCATCACCGTCTTGAGCCCGGGTATGTGGGCCAGCATCGCCTCGAGTGTCTGGCTGTGCTGCGCACCTGCAGAGAGCCCGGCGCCGCCCATCGTCGTGATCGTCATCGGCAACGTCGCATTGCCCCCGAACATGTACTTGAGCTTGGCGGCCTGGTTGGCGATCTGGTCCATGGAAACCAGCACGAAGTCCATGAACATCAGGTCCACCACCGGACGGAGCCCCACCACGGCAGCGCCGATGCCGAGGCCGATGATTGCCTGCTCGGCGATCGGTGTGTCGACCATCCTGCCCTCGCCGAACTCGTCGACGAGTCCGTCGAAGTTGTGGAACACACCGCCAGTACGACCCACGTCCTCGCCCGCCACGAACACGTCCTCATCGCTTTCCATCACCTGGCGCAGGCCCTCGTTGAATGCCTTGAGGTAGGTCAGTTCGCGATCGGTTGCAGCGCTCATAGTCCGGCCCCGTTGTCCGTGTAGACGTTGTCGAGCAGCTCATCTGGTGACGGCAGCGGGCTCTCCTCGGCGAAGCGGATGGCTGTGTCGACCTCGGCTTCGACCTCTGCGCGGACTGCGTCGATCTCGTCGTCGGAGGCGACACCGTTGTCGCGCATCCTCGTCTCCAACGCCTCGATCGCATCGCGGCCCCGCCAATGCTCGACCTCCTCGTCGCTGCGGTACTTCATGCCGAGGGTCTGGATTCCGTGGTGGTTGCAGTAGCGGTAGGTCTTCGCCTCCCGGAACACCGGCCCACCACCGGCGCGGATGGAGCCGAGTGCATTCGTTGTCGCCTCGTAGACCGCCGCGGCGTCCATGCCGTCCACCACCGTGCCCGGCATCCCGTACGCGGCGGCACGCTCGACCACGTCGTCGATCGCCATGGTTCGCGAGCGGGGGGTGTACTCCGCGTACTCGTTGTTCTCACACACGAACAGCACCGGCAACTCCAGTGCCGCGGCCATGTTGGCGGCCTCATGGAATGCACCGATGTTCGTGGTGCCGTCGCCGAAGAACGCCACCGACACCGTGTCGTTGCCCCTGTACTTGTTCGCGAACCCGGCCCCGACCGCGATCGGCACACCACCGCCGACGATGCCGTTGGCGCCCAGCATGTTGAGCTCGAGGTCGCTGATGTGCATGGAGCCACCCTTGCCGTTGCAGTAGCCGGTGGCCTTGCCCATCAGCTCGGCCATCATTCGGTCCAGGTCACCGCCCTTTGCCACCAGGTGACCGTGCCCCCGGTGGGTGGAGCTGATCTGGTCGTCGTCGCGCAGCGCCACGCACACGCCGGCAGCGACTGCCTCCTGGCCGACGTAGAGGTGGATGAAGCCCGGGATCCTGTTGGCCTCGAAGAGCCGTCCGGCGGCCTCCTCGAACAGCCGGATACGCACCATCCGACGGTGGAGGTCACGAACCAGCTCCGGTTCCGGCAGCGGCGCTTGCGTTCCGGCGACGCTGCTTGTGGCGGCTGGGTCGGTCGTCATGATGTGGCTCCCATCGCCCAGCGGATGGCCCGCCGGAGCAGCTCGCGGTACTGGGGTAGTTCCCATGAGCATCGATCCACCGTTGGCCACCAATCCTTGAGCGGTTCCATGTCGTAGTGGCCCCGGCAGTGCCCGAGTGTGTTGTAGAGCACGGCGCCCTCGCCGAGCGGGCGGAGGTACTGCACCAGTCGCTCGCCGGGTCCATCGTTCCAGTCCGATTCGACGAAGCCTTCGGCAGTGCCCAGCCAGTTGGTGGCGAGCAATCGTTCCAGGGCGGAGGGCTCGGCGTGTTCCATCAGGTAGAGCTCGTCAGTCGTTTCGAAGTCCTCGATGCCTGCCACCAGCCAGTGGCCGGGTGCGAGATTGTGCACCGTGTAGGGCTCGATCGCAGGGTGGGCGATGAACTGGCTGCCGAGGGCGTTGGCGAAGTCTTCGAAGCAACGGGGCGACTCCACTCCGTTGGGCCCACCGACGTCGAGCGCCGAGTTGGTCCCGTGCAGCGCGAGCAGACGCCCGCCGTTGCGGACCCACGAGTCGAGTCCGGCCTGCGCATTTTCGCTGGGGCGCACGTCGCATGTGTAGGACACGACCAACCTGGCCGCCGAGATCGCGCTCGTATCCTCCCAGTCGTCTCTTACGGTCACCCGCAGGTTCTCGTGCTCGGCGAGCAGGTCGAGCAGCTGGCGTCGGGCGTAGTCGATGTCGTGGTACTTGCCGCCTGCCACCAGGCAGGCCTGCATCCGGTCCGGTCGACCCGCGGTCGCTGTCGTGGCGGACACAGACCCCTCGGTCGCCGTTGCCCCGGACACCGTCCCCCCGGGCACTGCTCAGTAGTCGACGCGCTTGAGGAAGCCGCCGTCCACGGTCAGGTTCACGCCGTTGATGTGGGCCGCGGCGTCACCGGCGAGGAACGCGACAGCGTTCGCGACGTCGGTGGTGTTGCCGATGCGGCCGGTCGGGTGGGTAGCCACCGTGGCCTCGTAGAACTCGGGCTTGGCGGTCGCGATGTTGTCCCAGTCGCCGCCCTCGACGAACACCGGGCCGGGGGACACCACGTTGCAGCGGACTCCCTTGGCGCCCAGTACCTGGGCCTGGCCGAGGGTCCAGTTGGTCACAGCTGCCTTCAGTGCGCTGTAGCTGCCCGAGCCGGAGCCGAAGTGCTCTGCCGCGGCGGTGGTGCCGATGCTGATGAGTGCACCTCCGCCGTCGGTGAGGGCTTCGGAGGCCGCGCCCACTCCGCCGACGAGCGAAACGAGGTCGATGTCGAAGTTCTTGGACCAGTCCTCCAGCGCCTTCTGCGGCTTGCCGGAGGTGTTGTGCACGTAGATGTCGAGTCCACCCAGTGCTTGGGTGGACTCGGCGATCCACGCCTCCAGGGATGAAAGGTCGGCTGCGTCGACGGTTCCGCCGAACACTGTCGCTCCACCCTGCGCCATGTCCTCCAGCTCGGCCACGGCGGTCTTCACGTCGTCCGCGCTGCGCGCACAGATCGCCACCGACGCGCCCTCGGCCAGCAGCGTTTTGGCGATGGCACGGCCGATGCCCTTGGTCGAGCCGGTGACCAGAGCCCGCTTGCCCTTGAGTCCGAGGTCCATGTGGTGTCGCTCCTGTAATTGATCGAGTGGTTAGTTATTCCATCACCGTGCGGCCGGCAGGGCAACATGCACTGTCCTATGACGGCACCTACCGCCGCAGAACCGCAACGAACGCGGAACGCGATCGGCTGCGGCACGCTATCGGCAGAGCGTGGTCGTGCTCAGCGCGGCACTTCCTTCCAGGGCACACCCTTGTCGACGCGGGGTTCGCCCGGCAGGCCGAGAACGCGCTCGCCGATGATGTTGCGCTGGATCTCGTCGGAACCGCCGGCAATGCGGTATCCCGGCGCCCCCAACAGGTGTTCGCGCCACGCCCAGGTGCCGCTCTCACCGCCGTCAGCGCAGATTCGTGGTCCGAGGACCCTTGCGGCCACCTCGCCCACCATGGTCAGTCCCTCGGTCCACATCAGCTTGCCGAGCGAACCCTCGGGCCCCGGCGTGCCGCCGCGGGCGAGGTCTGCAGCGCGTTGGTTGAGCATCGCCTCGACCCGCTTGTGAACGTAGACCCGCATCAGGTCCTGGCGCACCATCGGATCCTTCG
>JBPCTP010000290.1:0-4570 GCA_051011615.1 Microthrixaceae bacterium
TCCCCAACGAGATGCCGATCACGACACCGAACAACAGGGTGGCGACGAAGGCCAGACCCAGACTCACCATGTCCATGGGCTTCACCCGCGCGATGCGACGGATCTCAGCCACGTCGACCAAACGAACCACGGCAAGGATCACGATCGCGGCGAGCACCGCAAGCGGCAACGCCGACAGCAGCGGCGTCAGGAACAGGATCGTCGCCAGGACCAGAGCTGCCGTCACCACCGATGCCAACGGAGTGCGCGCTCCCGCCTCCGCGTTGACCGCCGTGCGCGAGAAGCTCCCGGCGACCGGATAGCCGCCGAACAACCCTGCACCCGTATTGGCCATGCCCAGGGCGACCAGCTCGTGGTTGGGGCCGGGGTCGTATCCCCGGCGACGGCCGGCCACCTTCGCGACTGCGATCGACTCCAGGAAGCCCACCAGGGTGATGGCGATGGCTGCCGGTGCCAGGTCGACGAGCAGGGAGCCGGATACGTCCGGAAGGCTGAAGCCGCTCAGTGAATCCGGAATGTTCCCGACTAGCGCGACCCCGCGTGATCCGAGGTCGAAGATCTCACTCAACGCAATGGCCGCGGCGGCCACCAGGAGCGCACCCGGCACCATCGGAGCGAACCTGCGAAGCGCGAGCAGGGCGACGATCGCCGAAATCCCGATGGTGAACGTCAGGACGTGAACCTCGTCCAGGTGACCAACGATCCTGGACGCAGACTCGACGACACGTTCGCTGGATTCGATGTCGATTCCGAGCAGCTGGCGAGCCTGACTGACACCGATGAGGATCGCTGCTGCTGAGGTGAATCCGACGAGGACCGCGTGCGAGAGGAAGTTGGAGAGCCAGCCGAGTCGCAAACCTCCCAGGACCAGGTGTACCGCGCCTACGAGCAGGGCGAGCGCGGCGGCGACGGCCAGAGGGCTGGCGTCGGTCTCGATGTTGGCAATCGCAGCCGCTGTCATCAGAGACACGATTGCCACGGGCCCGACCGCCAGCTGGCCGGAGGACCCGAAGAGGGCATACAGCAGTATCGGGACCGTGGAGGCGTACAGACCGGTTTCAGGTGGGAGCCCCGCTATCTGTGCATAGGCCATTGCCTGTGGCACCAGCACCGCACCCACGGTGAGTCCGGCAACGAGGTCGGGGCGGAAGTCGTCGCGCCGGTAGGCCGGGAGCCATTCGATCACCGGAGCCACCCGACGTAGGAGCGATCTCACGCTGACAGCTTCGCGGATCCGAAGCCGTCGCCCGGGTTCCTGAGCCGTTCTGGCCTCGACTCTGGATAGGCCGTTCTATCGGCGCACGTGTTGTCGTAGGTCACCGGGCATGGGCGATGTTCAGGCGAGTCCCGCCAACCGAGCAGTGCCCGCACGGCCGCGCGCAACAATCCTGCGGGTCGGTCGCAACTGTTGTGGTCCGATGAGCCCGCCGCGGAAGTCCTCCGCACCGCTCATGTCGTGCCCTTCGTCATGGCCTGTGACTGTCTCGCGGCGCCCTGCTTCATCGGGGGTGGCTTGCCGACCCCCGACTACAGCGGTTAGCCGGTGATGGCCAGCGGTGCGCCGCCCGACTGGCTCCCAACTGGAGCCTGACCGCTCGGCGGTGCTGCCGGGTCGGCACCGGGCGTGGTGGTCGTGGGCGCCACCGTGGTCGTAGTGGTCGGGCAGGTGTCGAGAGCTGCCTCTCCCACAAGGGGAACAACGGGTGTCGGGCCTGCCCCGATGTTGCCCACCACGAACACGAGTGTGTTCGCCTGTGCATTCACCGGGATGTCGGCGGGGCCGACAACCGGGGTGGAAGCGAGATCCACCTGCACCGAGTAGTCGGCTGCGGGGAGATCCGCGTTGAGCGAACCGCCGAAGCTCAGATTCCCCGCTGCGCTGCCGGCGACGAGCACCTCGACCTCCGGGGTGTCGCCCGAGGCATGGGCGGCGGTCAGTCGACCGTTGCCCTCCTCGGAGCAGGCGGCATTGAGGGGGAACGCCGTCAGGGCCAGCACGTCCGAGGCGGAGGTGGCCACCACGGCCACGGCATCACCCGACGGGGTGACGTCCTGGTTGATCAGTTCGGTGGCACCACCGGGGGCCGCGCAGTCCACGGCGGCACCTCCATAGACGACGATGTTGACAGCGGAGTCCGACGGCACCGCGGTAGGACCCACGATCTGGCCGAACTCGAAGTCCGGGATCAGGTCGGCACCGTCTGCGCACACGGTGACATTCGTGCCCCCGTCGCTCTGCGCACTCTGGTCCGCGAGGTTCAACCCGTGCACGACATACACGTCAGTGGTGGACTGGGCAGAGGCGGTTCCATTGGCCAGCGACAGGCCGAGTAGACCAGCAGCAGCTAGGAGGACGGCAACGGTTCGCTTCATTTCGGGTCTCCGTTCGAGGGTTCTGATGCGTGGCACTCGGGCATTGAGTGCGCGCGTGCGTGCCACTGCAGGTTCTTCGCTCGTTGGCCTCGCTCCGGATGCACCTCACACCCTCGTGCCACACCCGTGGCCTCTACCCCGCGCAACGGCACGAGTTCTACTCGGATTGGGCAGGATGACCCCGAACCTGATCAGGGCCATGATCACCGCTGCCCCGACCGCTATGAGGGCCTTCTTCCCGCTCGGGCTGCCAGTCACCTCAGGTTCATCGCTTACGACCGGCGCCCCAGGTTGTCCTCGGGTCTGCCCAGGCTCTCGAGAGGAATCACGTTCAAGCCTTCGTAGGTCTGCGCACCCAGCACCACCAGCGCGATGGTTATCGCCATGCCGCTGGTCATGGCCGGCAGTCCCACGGTATTGAGAATTGCGCTCATGGCTATGTACACCCAGATCGACACGATCGAGCCGGCGAGGGCGTACAAGGCGGAACGGCGCGTGACCGGCAGTGGCCGCCTGAACTCCAGTCGCAGCAACGCCTCACGGACAAGCGCGCCCAACGTCTAGCACCCGGGCTCAACAGGGCGTCGCTACGCCCACCCGCGGCTTCCAAAGTCCCCTCGCAACCCCGGTAGTGTCGACTTCTACGGAACGGCACGAGTTCTCTCCCACGTACTCCGCCACTCCCGCCCGAGTGGGATCGGGCGACAACTGAGGCAGCCGCGCCGTTACAGGTCGGTACGGGCGTGGGTTCGGCGCTGTGGAACGCGTTGGAGCCGAAACCGGAACGCATTGCGAGTCGGATCACTCAATGTCACAGAGTGTCACTCTGATCTTTGCCTCGGCGTGCAGCCGGTGGTGTAGGTCGCGGTACCGCTGTGCGTTGCGAATCACGATGGCGCTCCGTTTCGTGGCGTGAACGCCGCCACGTTGAGCTGGGTCGACGTACTCACTGGGTACGCGATCATGCTGCTCGTGACGGTGATCCCGATCGGCCTCGCAGCGCAGTTCATCTGGCGCTGGCGAATCAAGAGAAAGACCGGAGAGGACTCCATCAGGGTCGTCATGCAGGGCGGCGCTGCGTCGGTTCCGTCCCCCACGACCTGACGCCGCTGGTCAGGAATCCGACTCAGTGTCTTTGGTCGTCTGGGTGCGCCTCCATGTGATGAGTGGGAAGATGCCGATCAGCAAAGGGACGAGCCAGACGAAGATACGGGTCAGGAAGCTGGCGGCGCCGATGAGGTTGGCGAGGGAATCGTCGTTGGCCGACAACAGCACGACGTAGCCCGCGGCGGCGACGCCGATACCGCCGGGCGTGAGGGGGATCAGGGTGATCAACCGGACTATGGCGTAGGCGACCAACAGATCCACCCAGTCGATCTGAGCGTTGGACACTCCGACAAACCGCAGCGCCGCGAGGAGCACAGCGTACGAGACGAGGTGGCTGGCGATCACGGCAGCTGAGGCATGCGCCCACCTGTCCCGCACCACACCGACGAGGCGACCGCGAAACTCGGCTGCCTTTGTCCCCAGATCAGCGGCATCGATCTTGCGGCCGAAGCGGGCTGCGACCCGCTCTGCTGCTCGCCCAACCCATTCACCCACGCGAGCTGTCCACTGCTCGGACCTGATCATCATTGTGATCAGCGCACCCGCCCCCACAAGCGCCGACACTCCCAGCGCGGCCAGCACCCACGTCGTCTCGTCGTCGACGCCCGACACGAGCACGATGACGAGCGCGATGACTGGGAGCACGAGGCGGGCACCGATCGAGAACACACCGGAGATGATGATGCCGGCACCGGCTCGCTCGGTGCTGATCCCCAGCGACTTGTACATGCCGAACCGAACAGCGAGGTCTGCGGGTGGGGGCGCCAAGTCGGCGACAGTGTTCGAGGCGAGAAACGACTTGAGTCCCGGTCCGAAACCGAGCCCTGGGATTGCGGCCGAGTAGAGCGAGCTCTCGGCGATGATCCGCAGGAGGGCCAGGACGAGAAGCACGCCGAGCTGCCATATCTCGAGCGATCGCATGGCGTCGAATACGAGCTCATAGTCGATGAACGCCGGGAGGATCACTCCGAACAGGAGGATGATCAGCCCGATCCCGATCACCGCCTGAATGATCGTGTTGCGTCTCGAGCGTGCGGGGCTCTGCCCCGCTTCGCTGGTCACTGCGCCCGCAGTCGCGGCAGCAGTAGAC
>JBPCTP010000291.1:0-6561 GCA_051011615.1 Microthrixaceae bacterium
CGGCGCCACCAACCCGAACTGCTCGAGCTCGTCGAGCGCGTCCGCTGTGATTCCCGCAGCCTCGAGCAGTTCGGTACGGCCGTAGCTGCCCGCGGTCGTGGGGTCCGCCGGCGCCGCATTCGCCGCAACGGGCTCCGTCGACTCATGGATTTCGACCCTGGGATCGCCGTTGGATGAGCCAGTCGACCGTCTCGGAGGTTCCTGTGCGGCGCGCGGTCGCGGATCCTCCTGCAGTGCTGCCACCACGTCTGCGGGGGTGGCGTGTCGGCTGCGCTCGGTCTCACGGACCGTCTCGCGTTCGGCGGCGTCGGATTCACGAGCGAGTCGGTCAACCTCACCATCTGCAACGGCGGTCCACAGCGTCGGCTGGTCGGTACCCGCGTCGACCACGTCAACGCCGCTGTCCAGCGCCCGCTTGATCACCTTGAGCGGCAGGAACTTGTCGCGTTGTTGGCGCAGGATCCAACGCAGGCGCTCGATGTCGGCGTCGTCGAATTGCCGGTATCCCGATGCGTTGCGGTCCGGATTGACCAGACCCTGACTCTCGAGGAACCGGATCTTGGACACGGTCACATCCGGGAACTCCTCGCTGAGAACTGCGAGGACTTCGCCGATCGAGAGGGCCTCCGACTGCGGCTCCGGATCGACGGCGTCACCCATCAGCCGATTCACGCGTTCGATCCGAGGGTGCCGATGACGAATACAAGTCGGTACTTGCCGATCTGGATCTGCGCACCCTCCCGAAGGGTCTGACGCTCCACGCGATCACCGTCCACGTATGTGCCGTTGAGTGAGCCGACATCCTCGATCACGTACTGTCCGGCGGACTCCGTGCTCACGATCGCATGACGGCGCGACACCGTCACGTCGTCCAGAAAGATGCTGCTGTCGGGGTGTCGCCCGATGCTCGTGTCGCTCGGTTCGAGGGCATAGCGGGCCCCGGCAGTGGGACCGCGGGTCACCACCAGTTGCCCCACCTCGCCGTCGGGCGGAACGTCGACACCCAACTTGGGCCAGGACCCGGTGGCAACCTCTGTGTCGGGCAGCTCGGCGCCACACGCACTGCAAAAGCGCGCGTCGGAAGAGTTGAGCACACTGCAACGGCTACAGGTGATGCCGTCGGTCACCCTCAGCCCTCGATGAGCTCGGTGTACGCCGCGGCATCGAGCAGGGATTCGAGCTCGCCTTCATCCGCAGGTGTGATGGCCACCATCCAGCCCTCGCCGTAAGGATCGCTGTTCACAAGGTCCGGCTCGTCTTCGAGTGCAAGATTCACCTCGGCCACCACGCCGGCAACGGGGGCGTAGATCTCCGAGACGGATTTCGTGGATTCGATCTCTCCCAACTCAGCATTGGAAGCGAGCTCGGCTCCGACGGTGGGCAGCTGTACGAACACCACGTCGCCGAGCGCGTCCTGCGCATAGTCGGTGATTCCAACTCGCACCACTGCGCCATCGACGCGCACCCACTCGTGGTCCTTGGAATACCTCAGTTCACCGGGCACGTTCATTCGGCCAACCTATCCGATCTCAGCGGACCATCTGGCGGAGCCGCCGCGCGTATTCCTGGGCAAGCTGGCGAGCCGCCTGGGCTGAGTCGCCCTCGGTCCAGATATGGGTCACCGGTTCCTCCGGATCCGGCAACAGCAGCGCCCAACCGGAGTCATGGTTGACCTTCACCCCGTCGATCAGCTCCACGTCACGGCCCTGTGTCTGCTCCACCAGACTGCGCATCACGAGGCCCTTCTGCTCCCACGGCGTCACGACCGTCTCGTGCACCAGGTGTGCCTCAGGGACCTTGGCGAGGACTTCGGCCAGGGATTCCCCGCGACTGGTGAGGAGGTCCAGCATCTTCAGCAGGCCGGCCGCACCGTCGAACGCAGTCATGAACTGGGGCAGGATCACGCCACCTTCCATGTTGGCGGCGAAACCAACTCCCGGAGACTCGGCCTCGGCCATCAGCGCCGGCGCGGATGTCTTCGTGTAGTGCACCTTCAGGCCCCGAGACTCGACGAGTTCGCCGGCGGCGCGAGGAGCGTTGACGGGCAGCGCAACCACCGCACCCTCGGCTACTTCGCCCATCAGGTCGAGGAAGCAGAAGAGCAGCTGGGTGTCGTCCAGGACGGTGCCGTTTCCGTCGATCAGTGTGAGTTGATCGCCGGATGGATCGATGACGGCGCCGAGGTCGGCCTCGGACGCCCTTACCAGGCGTGCGGTCTCGCTGGCGTGGGATTCCCGCTCGAAGCCGAGCATCCCGGCCGTCGACACGTAAGGGTTCATGGCCAGCACCTCGGCGCCGAGCTTGGAGAGCACGTTCGGCATTGCGGTACTGGCCGAACCGTAGGCATAGTCGATCACGACCTTGAACCTGCGCTGAGCGATCGCGTCGGTGTCGATCGACTGCTCCAGCGCCACCGCGTACCGCTCGAGAGCGCGTGGCACGATGTCGATGTCCCCGATGTCGGCCGGCCTCACCCGCCGGAAGTCCTCTCGGGAGAACAGGCGCTCGATCTTGCGCTGCGAGGCCTCGGTGATGTCAGCACCCTTGGCGTCGAGGAACCGAATCGTCACCGAATCCGGGTCACCTTCGGCGAGCCGCAGGGAGATTCCGCCGGCCACCTGCGTCGAGCGGCTGTGAAAGCGCGTCACCGGCATCGACGCGACCTCGAGGTCGAACACGTTGACGCCGCCGGCCTGTAGCCCCGAGATCATCGCCCGCTTGAGCATCCGCGCAGCACGAGAAGAGTCGCGTGAGACGACCACTCGGTCGTCCTTGTTGAGCGAGGTGGCGAAGGCCAGCGCCACCTTCGCCGCCAGTTCGGGCGTGGCGTCGACATTGGCGAGGCCGGTCACGCCGCCGCGGCCGAAGAGGCTGCGGGCTCCACGCGATTCCCATATGAGCGATGTGTTGACCACGGCGCCCGCCTCGATGGTCTTGAAGGGGTACACCTTCACGTCACTCGAGATGACGGCATCCTCGCCGACGAAGACCTCGTCTCCGAGGACCACACCCTCTTCACAGCGTGCACCGCGTCGGAGATCGGCCGATCGACCCACCACGGTGCCGCGAAGGCGAACCGACTCACCCAGGTAGGCGTTGTCGTGCACCACGGCGCGTTCGAGTTCGCAATCGCTTCTCACCCGCACGCCGGTGCCGAGCACGGCGTACTCCCCCACTGACACGCCTGCATCAATGTTGCAGTTGTCCCCGATGACAGCGGGCCCGGTGATGGTGGCATCGGGATGGACCTCGACACCTTCGCCCATCCACACGCCGTCGGACACCTCGAAGCCCGGCATCTCCACCTCGACACGTCCGTCGAGGATGTCCTTGTGGGCTCGCACATAGGACTCCAGGGTCCCCACGTCCTCCCAGTAGCCCTCCGACACGTGGCCGAGGATCTTCTCGCCGTCACCGAGCACCGCGGGGAAGACCTCACCGGAGAAATCGACGGGCACCTCCGGGGCGATCCAGTCGAATATGCGGGGCTCGAGAACGTAGATCCCCGAGTTGATCGTGTCGGAGAACACCTGCCCCCAGGTCGGTTTTTCGAGGAACCGCTCAATGCCGCCGTCCTCGTCGGTGATCACGATTCCGTACTCGAGCGGATTCTCCACACGCACCAGGCCGATCGTGGCGAGCGCTTCCGCCTCGGTGTGCGCCTTGATGATCGACCCGAGGTCAACGTCGGTGAGCACGTCGCCAGAGATCACGAGGAACGTGTCATCGAGTTCCTCCATCGCGTTGCGGACCGACCCGGCGGTGCCCAGCGGCGTGTGCTCGGTCGCATAGACCATGCGCACACCGAATTCGGATCCGTCTCCGAAATAGGTTCGGATCGTGTTCGCCATGAACGCGACGGTGACGACGATCTCGTCGATGCCGTGACGCACGAGCAACTCGACGATGTGCTCCATCATCGGTCGGTTGGCCAGGGGCATCATCGGTTTGGGCGCGTTGGAGGTGAGGGGACACAACCGCGTTCCCTCACCGCCCGCCATGATCACTGCCTTCACGATTGCTCCTCTGCGGGTACTGCTTGGGGGTCGATCTCTGCGGCGAGGTCGGCTTCATGGGATTCGCGGCCTTCGCGCAGCGCCACGGGGCCCTCGCGCAGGTAGCCGAAGAACGCCCAGTAGCCGAAGACCAATCCGGGGATTCCGGCAGTCCATGCTCCTGCCTCCATGAG
Source organism: Microthrixaceae bacterium (assembly GCA_051011615.1). Classification (GTDB taxonomy): domain Bacteria; phylum Actinomycetota; class Acidimicrobiia; order Acidimicrobiales; family Microtrichaceae; genus JBPCTP01. Next base: position 4,190 of record JBPCTP010000291.1, read on the forward strand.
CCGCTGCAATCCCTCCGACAACGACGGATCGCTGGCGATGAGGAACAACGGGAAGGCCACCATCTGGCAGAAGGTTCCCGTCTTGCCCACGAAGGTGACGTCCATGCGGCGTGCCCCCATCGCGGTGATTCCCACGACGTAGATCGACATCACGATCTCGCGTCCGATCACGAGCAGGCCGAACCACAGCGGCGGCGGTGGCCCGACGATGACTATCGAACCGACCCCCACGATCATGAGCAGTCGGTCAACCGTCGGGTCGAACATCTTTCCAAAGTTCGACACCTGTCCGTAGCGGCGCGCCACCCACCCGTCCACCCAGTCAGTGGCGCCGAGAACAGCCAGAAGCACCGCCGACTGCCATCGCAGGTCTCGTCCGAACAGCATCCACAGGAACACCGGGATGCACAGCAGGCGCAGCAGGGTGATCAGGTTCGGCCAGGTCAGGAGCCGGTCCTCGCCGACCGGAATCGGCTCGCCTCCCAGGCCCCGCCGTGCAGCATTTGAGTCACCTTGCGCGAGGGGCTCGGAGTTGTCTGCCACAGCACCAGTCTAGGGCTTGCGGACACAAGCAGACTCCGGGCACGCGATGCCTATGCTGCGGTGGATGAACGACCACGCCGAAGTGTCCGAGCCGAGTGTCTTCACCCGAATCATCGCCGGTGAGATCCCGGGCCGCTTCGTCTGGCGGGATCCAGAGGTGGTTGCGTTCCTGACCATTGCGCCGATCCAGCCGGGGCACACCATGGTCGTGCCGGTGGAGCAGATCGACCACTGGGTGGATGTTCCAGCAGCGCTGTGGGCGCGGATCAACGAGGTGTCGCTGGCCGTCGGCGGGGCGATCCAGCGGGCATTCTCGCCGGTTCGGGTCGGCTCCATGATCCTCGGGATGGAGGTGCCGCACTGCCATGTGCACCTCGTGCCGATAGACCACGAGAGCGACCTGAGCTTCGCCAACGCAAACCCGGACCGCCACCCGGCCGCCTTGGACTCCGACGCCGAATCGATTCGAGCCGCCCTGAGGGACGGGGGTCATGACGACGCAGTGCCAGCGACCCAGCAACCACGCTGATGGGCATCAAGAAGCAGCTCCAGGCACACAGGCCCCCCGCCTGGTGGTCGGACGCAAAGCTGGGGATCTTCATTCACTGGACCATCGCATCGGTGCCGGGATGGGCACCGACTGACTCCGACATCGGCGGGTTGCTGGCCGCGGGCCGACGGGACGCCCTGGCGGAGAACCCCTACACCGAGTGGTACCAGAACTCCCTTCGCTTCCCGGACTCCTCGGCCTCTCAACACCACCGCGAGGCCTGGGGATCCCGACCCTATGAGGACTTCGCCGAGATGTTCTCGGCTGGGCTCGAGTCGTGGGATCCCGACGCCTGGGCACGGGACTTCGCAGCCAGCGGGGCGCGATACGTGGTGCTGGTCTCCAAGCACCACGACGGTTGGTGCCTCTGGCCGACCTCGGTCGAGAACCCGAACAAGCCCGGATGGAACTCGTCGCGCGACATCGTGGGTGAACTGCGCGAAGCCGTGCTTGGGGCCGGCATGCGTTTCGGCCTCTACTACTCCGGTGGCCTCGACTGGACCTTCGAGAACCACCCGATCGGCACCCTCACCGACTTGGCGGCGGCAATCCCCCGCGGCGAGTACCCGGCATACGCGGATGCCCAGGTTCGCGAACTGGTCGACAGGTACTCACCCTCGGTGCTCTGGAACGACATCGCCTGGCCATCAACGGGCAAGGAACTCTGGCCGTTGCTCGACCACTACTACCAACAGGTACCCGACGGGGTTGTGAACGACCGCTGGATGCCCTGGAATCCGGCGTTCGCGGCCATGCGGAACGAACGCGTTCGCGCCGGCGCCGACAAGGTCGTGGCAAAGGTCACCAAACCCGAGTCGGACAGCGGGATGGTGCCGCCGAAACCTCCCGTGTACGACTACCGGACACCGGAGTACACGGTCTTCGACCACGTGCCCACGGATCCGTGGGAATGCGTGCGGGGCATGGACGAGAGCTTCGGCTACAACCGGAACTCCGATCCTGAGCACTTCCTGACGGCACACGACCTGCTCGGAACGGCCGCCGACATCGTTGCAAAGGGCGGCAACCTCCTGCTCAACGTCGGGCCTCGGGGCGAGGACGCCCGGATTCCCCAGGAACAGCTGGGTTTGCTCTCGGCTCTCGGGACCTGGGCCCGACAGGCAGACCCATATGGGACCAAGCCGTTCGTCAGGCCGACCGGCCGGTCCGCGGGAGGCGCCGAACTGCGGTTCTGGGCCCGCGACGACAGCGTGTTCGTGGCGATCGGCCCCGGTGATGCCGACGAGTGGCTTTGCGTTGCAGGCCTCGGAATCGACCC
>JBPCTP010000292.1:0-2640 GCA_051011615.1 Microthrixaceae bacterium
GAGTACCGCAGTCCGAGAGCACTCGCATCGCTCCGTTGGTCAACGACGGCACCAGACTCATCGACGCCGCCGCAGACGAAGAGGCGATCGCCAAGGGCGAACAGGCGGCCGGCGAACTCGCCGAGTACTTCGTGAACCTGGCCGAGAAGAAGCGAGCGGATCCCGACGACGGCCTCTTCAGCGCGCTGATCGAGTTGCGCGCCGAGGGTGACCGGCTCAGCGAGGAGGAGCTCATCGCGAACACCACACTCATGTACGCAGCCGGCGTGGACACCACATCCAACCTCATCGGCAATGGCATGAGATTGCTTCTCGCAAACCCGGACCAGCTCGCGATCCTGCGTCGCGATCGTTCCCTGTTGCCGTCTGCAATCTGGGAGATGCTGCGCCACGACTCGCCGGTCCAACTGAACGTGCGTGCGGTGCTCGAGAGCGTCGAGATCCTCGACATGGAACTCGAACGTGGTGCGATGTTCCTGGTCCTACAGGGCTCGGGAAACCACGACGAGGAAGCCTACGAGGACTCGGCCGCATTCGACGTCGCCCGGTTCTCCGGACCCGACGGTTCGGTGCCCACACCGCTGAGCTTCGGCTGGGGGCCACACCACTGCCTCGGGGCTCACCTCGCCCGGGCCGAGGCCGAGATCGTCTTCGGAGCAATTCTCGACGCCTTCGAGTCGATCGAGCTCGACACCGATGCTCTGGTGGCTGACGGCAACGACACCGGCAGACCGCACTTCAGGTCGAGTTTCACCATCCGGGGCCTCGAGTCATTGCCGGTGCGCGTCACCGCAGCCTGAACTTCCCCGTTGCATCAAACGGCCCGAGCGGATCGCGACGGTCCCTGTCAACGCCCGGACGCGGACACGTGCTGGTAGTCCTTGAAGGAATTCCAACGACCACCCCACCCCCACCCCACGAAGTCGATGACGTTCATTGCCGGCGACCCGGCAAGGAGCATCCCCGGTCGGCGGTTCGTGCGATCCACATATGCGGCGCCGGCAGCTGGCTCCACCCGTGCGCCGGAAACGTACGGGTTCTGCACCGGATTGATGTCGACCGCCCGGCCATAGGCATGCTCGGACCAACGACTGCTCCCGGCGACTGTGCGGCAATTGAACGCTGAGGTGTTGTTGGCAGCCATCGACGCGTCGTCGTCACCGCCGAAGTCGTCCACGAGCCGCATCGATGCGACCGGGAAGCGGTCATCCCACATCGCCTGGAACAACGCGACGACCACCTTGACGGCATCGTGGTGCACAATCAGCGCACCAGTGCGTTCCGTGCCCGAGAAGTCCAGGTGGGCGATGCGCACGAGCCGCAGATCGCCTAGCGCCACGGGGCAACCGGGGCGCCAGGAACTCGGCGTCATCCTCGCCGCCAGGGATCCGTCGATCGGTGAAACGGAGTGCGAGAACCGCGCTCGCCGGGCGACCTCCTCCCAGAACACCGTTGCACCCGCGGCGCTGCGGGAAAGCTCGGGCTCGCCCAGCGCCTGGTTGCCCTGACCGACCCACCATCGCTGGTACTCCTCGGGCGTGCACGACACGGCGCTGACCGCCAGCACAACTACCGCCGCCAGCAACACCTTCACACGGGTCACGAGAAGGATTCACCCTCGTGCGCCGTGCCCGGTTCGACGCGTCCGTCAGTGGCTCGGCCGCCAGTTGGCCGAGTCGCCTGCTGTGCGCCGACGATGTCGAGCAGGCCTTCGCCGCTCCAACCTGTGCCCGCGAATTCGGGGTCCAATCCGGGCACCCTCACGACCGGGCCGGCCGCTTCGCCTCCACCGATCGACGGGAGCACCTCCCAGAGGACTGCGGCACGCTCACCGTGCCAGCGAAGCCCGAACGACACGGTGCCCCAAGCCGTTCGGATGCCGTGGGCCTCGACGGTGTTTCCTGCCCAGACCTCGGGCCAGACCGCGAGGATCTCGGGGCCGTTCGCAGCGTCGCGAACAAACACGTCCAGCAAGGCCAGGCGCGTCTCCGCCAGCTCTGCCGCGTCGCAACCCAGAACGCCCGAACCGCCCGTCGCATCGGTGATTCCCGATTCGCGACGTGGTGGAATTCGTTCAGCAAGACCCTCGATCCCGGCCGACGATCCATCGCGAGCCATGTCGCGTTCGGCGCGGGCACGGGCAAACGTCGAGCCCTCCGAATCCGTGGCTTCTGGGTTACCTCTCCTTGAAGAGGCGGCCCCGGCGGACTGCAGAGCCTCGGATAGCGATAGCGCATCACGAGCCACCTCGGGCTGGCCGACCGCGGCCAGCGCCGGCGCCACCGACCTGAGCGCAGCTGCACATCGCCAGGCACCGACACCGCCGATATCGTTGTGGTGACCCTTGCGGTGTTGCTTGGACAGCCACCGAACAGCCTTGGCCACCGGGCCGACGAAGTCGTCGGCCAGAACCGAGCCCCGCTCCGTTGCCAGCACTGCGCCGGCGCTCCACAGAAGTGCGGCGGTGCCGTCGCTTCGGTCTGCCGGTTCGACGCACCCGGAGAACCGCTGTGCCCCCACCAGTGCACCGGCGATCGCATTGTTCACATCGTCGGCCTCGATCCCCGCCAGGGCCTCACAGACTGAGCCAAGACGTGATCCACCCGGCGGACCAGCCGGTGCGGGGACAGCGGGGTCGAG
>JBPCTP010000293.1:0-3480 GCA_051011615.1 Microthrixaceae bacterium
GGCCCACCTCACCGAGGAACTCCATGGTCCGGGGGTGTACCTCCACGGGCCGACCCACGTCCCAGGTGGCGAAGAGGCGGTCGCCCCATGGCAACGGGGCGGTATTGGCCTGATTCGGCGGCCCGAACGGCGAGGTATACCCGGTGGGCCCGGCCTTGAAGGCTTCCGGCGCCGCTGAGATCAGCCGCTCCGAGGGAGTCCGCAGCACCTGTGTGCGCCAGGCCCAGGAGTCTGCGCCGGCACCGTTCGATCCGGCGGTCAACGAGAGTCTGCACAGCATTCCCGAGCCGAAGAGCGCATACGGCAGGCCTTCCTCGACCCGGGGAGAACTCAGCACGACCTCGCCCGTGAGGTCCTCCGGCCACCGACCCGCGGTGAGCCTCAGGTCCATGTCGGTGTGCTTCGCGCTGGTGATCGTGCTCGGTACTGGCATTGGGTCATTGAATCACGGTGGGCCTCGTGAGGCATCACATCCAACGAGGCGCTAGAACGTCCAGCATGTCCGAGACCAAGACAGGAGGCGGGGTTCGTAGGTGGGCGGTGTGTGCGTCGATCACCGACGAGCTCCTCAACGACCTCGCGATGATCGGTTTGGGCGATGGCTTCTCCATGGCACCGGTCGAACAGGAGATCAACCTGCCGGCAATGGGCGAGGTACGGCTCCGCCTGGCCCTCACGGTCACCGGAGTGCGTTTCGACCTGCGTTCCGACGACGGTGGCCGTGCCCGGGTGACGGTTCTCGGATCCGGCGACGTTTCGGTCAAGGGGTCCGACTACGAGGGCGACACGATCGGTGAAGGCGCGCTCGGCATGCCCGAGCCGCCCGCCCCGCTGCCGGTGGAACTCACTGCGCTGGCTGACCCCTACTTCGAGTTCCGCGAGGACCACACGCTGTCGGTGGGACTTGACCTGAATGAATCCGAGCTGGTCTCGCTCGATGTCGACCAGGCCGCGGAACTGCCCGATGGGGTCGAACCAGAGGCCTGGGCAGGTGTGCTCCAGATGACCTCGATGATGTTCAACATGATGGGCCATGAGTTGTTCGCCGGACTCGGTGACGCCGTGGGGTCCGTCGGTCTGGACCTTGGCGACGACGTCGGCATGGTCCTGGCCGATCTCGGCGTGGACCGAGGTGTTGCGGACACCAGCGTCGGCTCCGGCGTGCTCTCGATCGGCTTGCCTGCAACCGAGCAGACCGTGGGCCGTGCACTGCCTGTGCCGGTCGCGGGGCGCCGTCTCGGCGTGAGTCTTGCCCGGTCCGGGGTCGACCAGTTGGCCGACCAGTTGCTTTCGCGGGTGGTGGGTGGGATGCCCCTGCCCTTCGAGGTGGAACTCGACCTGGGGGAGCGTCGAATCGGCGGAGGCATACGCCAGCCCCGGATCATCTCGGAACGCTTTCCCGATCTTCGCTCCACCATGCGCACAGAGGTTGCGGTCCGCCTCGCACGCGGTCGCCTCGAGCTTGCGGTGAAGGCCGCCTGGCTCGAGTGGCCGTCGATCGTGCCAAGTTTCGTGAATGCCTTCAACCGGCGACTCGGAGGACTGGCCTCGATCGCACCACTGCAGTTCAAGTTCCCGGCAACGGTGCAGGTGCCGCTGGTGCCGGGCAGCGACGACACGTTGGGTGTAAGAGTGGATGACCTGCGCGTGTCTCCTGACGGAGTCGGACTCGCCCTCGCGCTCTCCTGAAAGGCAAAAGGAATGCTCTCACCCGGTGACCAGATCGAGGACTTCACGCTCCAGGACCAGAGCGGGGCGCAACGATCCCTTTCGTCGTTGCTCGTCGATGGCCCGGTTGTGCTGTTCTTCTACCCGAAGGCGATGACCACGGGCTGTACCAAGGAGTCCTGCCATTTCCGGGACCTCGCAGCCGAGTTCGATTCGGTGGGTGCCCAGCGGATCGGTATCTCAGCGGACAAGGTGGACCGCCAGGCGCGCTTCGACGACAAGCACGGTCTCGGTTATCCGTTGTTGTCGGATCCCGATCGCAATGTCGCCCGACTGTTCGGCGTGAAGCGCCCGGGTCCCTTGATGAACAAGCGGGCGACCTTCGTGATCGGAACCGACCGCCGCATACTCGGTGCGTTCAGCAGCGAGATGAACATGGATGCCCACGCCGATGAGGCGTTGGCAGTGCTGCGGTCCCAGCCTGCCTAGAGCGGTTTCCCCAGTCGCTCCGAAGCGTCTGCCAGATCATCGCGGAAGTCCGGGTGTGCAATTGCGGTCAGCGCTTCGGCGCGCTGGGTGACGCTCAAGCCGGAGAGTTCGGCCACCCCGAACTCGGTGATGACCACGTCGATCTGGTGTCGGGGTGTCGTCACGACCATCTCCGGAGCGAGATTCGCTGTGATGCGGCTCACCCTGCCCTCGGACACGACCCTCGAGGAACGCAGGCACAGCAGCGAACGGTCCTCCAGTCGCAGGCCTGCGCCTGCGAGAAAGTCCTCGTGGCCGCCGGTACCTGAGTGTTGCTGGCCACCGATCGTGTCTGCCGCGACCTGGCCGTAGAGATCGACCGCAGTGGCACCGTTGATCGACACGAAGTGGCGGTTCTCGGCGATCAGTCGGGCGTCGTTGACGATGTCCACCGGCAGGAATCGCACCTCGTCGTTCTCATCGAGGAACTCGTAGAGCTCCGGTGTGCCTGCGGCGAAGGTGGTGACGGAGAATCCGTCGAACTCACCCTTGTTGGAGTTCGTCACCTTGCCGGCCTGGTGGAGGCGCATCAGTCCGTTGGTGAACATCTCCGAATGCACGCCGTAGCCGCCGCCCGGTCCGTCCGCGAGCAACGACGCGATGAGCGATGGGATGGCCCCGATGCCGGTCTGCAGCGTCGCTCCGTCGGGAACGTAGGAACGTGCGTACTCGGCGATGGTCTTGTCGGCGTCGGTCCCCGTGGCATCGGGGAGGTTCACCGGCTCGCCCTCGCTCTCCACGACGATGTCGACCTCGTCGATGTGCAGGCTGTGGGTGTACTTCGGCGGCAACCCCGGGGTGCGGGGAAAGGCGTCCGAGTACTCCACGATCAGCACCCGCTCGGGATCGGCACCGCAGCGGTGGAGTTCGTCCACGGTGGCGCCGGCATGCAGTGACAACGACAGGTTGCCCTCCGCGTCGGGTGGCGCTGCGGCGGTCGCCATCACCCGCGGCGCGAGCTTCTCGACTATCGGACCGAAGCGCCTGAAGTCGGCCGGGACGTAGTCGATGTCCGCACCCGAATCCCGCAGGAAGCGTTCCGCCGGGCCGAAGAAGCCACTTCTGAACGACACGTTGGGCTTGGTGAAGACCGCGTACAGGTCGGTGAGCAGCGCTCCGAAGATCTGCAGGTCCACCCAGTCCTCGCGCTCGCCCAATGCGTGAAGGAACGCGGGCGGATGCGCCGGGCCGAGCCCGAGTGCCAGGACGTCTGCGGGGCGGATCGCAGCTACCGCTGCCGATGGGGAGTCAACTGTATGTGCCACTACTGTTCGAACGTACTGG
>JBPCTP010000294.1:0-7109 GCA_051011615.1 Microthrixaceae bacterium
GGGTAAACCGCCGCATGTCGTGGGGGACTTCTGGGGTCGTTCGAGGCATTCCGCGCCCCGAAGGCCCGGGATTCTCAGTTGTCGTCGCCCAGCAGGCCGGGCGAGAGGTACTTCACGGCCTCGGCGAGATCGTTCACGGGCACCAGTTCCACCTTGTCGCCGGCAATCCGGCGCATCTCCTGTTGCTCCTCTTCGGAAGTATCAGCGGGGTAGATGAAGACCTCGACTCCGTTGCGTGACACCGTGGAGACCTTTTGCTCGATTCCGCCGATCACGCCGATGGTGCCATCGGCGAGGATCTCACCTGTCACCGCCACATCACGACCGGCGGTGAGTGACTCGGGTGTGAGCGTGTCCACCACCGCCAGGGCCCAGGCCAACCCTGCGGAGGGTCCCGTTACCGACCCCGAGTCGATGTCCACCTCCACGTCACCTTCCACACTCGGATTCCAGGGCTCGACGCTCACTCCGAGCACGGCAGTCGGCTCGGCCTCGCCGGAATCGGTACTGCCGTCCTGCTCCGTCGGCTCATCATCAGAGGAAGCTTCGGCCGAGGTGAGCGTTGCGGTCACCTCCATCGACTCCATCTCCGCAGCCGAGCCGGACGCGGACTCCCCGGTCGGTGCAGCCGCACGGCGAATGGTGAGTTGCACCTCGTCACCCGGGGAATAGTCGGACAGTTCTTCGCGCAACTCGGCCGGCAATCGAACCTCGTTGCCCGCCACGGCCACGATCACATCGCCGGGCTGGAGTACCGATGCCGCCGGCGCGTCCTCGGCCACGCCGAGGATGTGGGCACCTTCGGCGGAGAACTCGGACTCGTAGCCCAGCAGGTTCAACGCCTCCATCGTGGCGATCAACTTGGACAGGTCCATCTGCTGACGGTTGACTTCACGGGTTTCATCGCGACCGCGATCGCCGTAGACCTCGTCCTCGGTACGCACTTCTATCGCATCGTCGAAGGATCCCCTCATCAGGCCGAAAAGAGTCGCCTGGTCGACGTAGACGGTGGTGAACATGATGTCGCCATCGGAGTCGTAGCTCTCGGCTCCGGAGACCTCCACCCGATCCTCGGCCGGGCGAACCGCGCCGGGCTGGATCAGCACATAAGGCGTGGGTACGAACAGGAAGCCCAACACCGCACCCACCAGCAGGACAGCGGCGACACCGATGCCCCACCACTTGCGGCGACGCCTGCGCTTCAGGAGCCCATCACCAGGACTACCAACGGCAGGACTCTCAACAGCAGCGGGCTCAGCGCCGGGACTTCCATCTGCCGCAGTGTCGTCGGGCGCGCTGTCTGGTCGAACGGTGCTGCTGGATAGACTCTCGGGGGTGTCAGCGCTGTTCATCGGTTTCTTCCTCGTCGTCGCCAGCGCAGCGATGTTCGGCTTCGCGCTCTTTGGCCGACGACCTATCCCTCAGCCTGCCATGGTCGGCACCGATTCACCTCGGCAGGCCGTAGCTGGATCTGAGGCGGCGCCCAGCCGCCTACCGACCGGCAAGGTGACCGCCGCTCAGGTGGCAGGCACCGGTCCGGTGATCGTGAAGGCCCCCAGCGAACCCGGCCACATCGGCTCGACCGATGTGCGGGTACCGCTGATCGTGCGCCTGCGTTCGGCGTTGCTGCTCGCCGTATCGGTGCTCGGCACGGCGATCATCGTCGGCGTGTTGCTCAGCATCATCGTGGTCGGTGCGATCATTCTCGTCGCCTGAGGCAGCGGCCACCGACGCTGAGGGGTGGAGCGGGTAGGCAAGGCGACCCATGAGAGGGCGAGGTGTTTCGATGGCGGAGCCGGAGAAACGAAGCACGCCGACATGGACGTTCCCCACCCGCCCAGGATCTGAGTGATCAGCGGCCGAACAATCCCCTTCGCGCAGGCTGCTCGGGTGTCGGTTCGGCCGGCGGTGCCGGCGCGGGGGCAGCGGGGGCGGGCGCAGGGGCAGGAGCTGGCTCCTGGTCCGTGAACGCACCGAATGTGGAGGCCGGCGCAGGCTCGTCCATAGGTGCCGGCTCGGCGGGCGGGGGCTCGGCCGGTGGAGGCGGTGCAGCGGCAGCCGGTTCGGCCGCCATGGGGGCGGTCTCGGGCTGGGATTCGGGTTGCTCGTAGGGCTGTTGTTCCGGTTGGGCTGGATCCTCGACAGCGTCGGTACCCGGTGCCGGGTCATCGGTCTGCACAGGCTCGCCCGCGTTGAGGGCCTGCAATTCGACCTTGAAGAAGGGCTTCAGCTCGAACTTGATCTCCTCCAGCGCGAACATCCTGGCGTTGGTGACGCTTTGGTCGTTGCGGAGTGTCTCCACGAATGCGACTGCTTCGTCGAGGGACTCGAACTGGTTGTAGCCCGGGCTTCCGCCGGGGGCCTGAAAGATCACCATGTGTGACACTGAGAAGTCCTCCCTGGACTGCGTTGGTCCGAATCAGTGTAGGTGCAGATGATCGACAACGACTACGAGCGTCTGCGGAATGTGGTGGTCGCTGGCCACAGCGGTGACATCGAGCTCGCCCGCTCGGGCCTGGCGGACCGGGATGCACGCGTGCGCGCTGCAGCTGTGGGATCCATGGACCGCCTCGGCGAACTGGGTGCCACGGCACTCTCCGAAGCGCTGAGGGACCCCGAGCCCGGCGTTCGACGCCGCGCAGCCGAGGTGGCCGCAGGCCGACGCGAGGCGATTCCGTCCCTGCTCGAGGGGCTCGGCGACGACCACCCGATGGTCGCCGAAGCAGCCGCGTTCGCACTTGGCGAGATGCACCCGGCCGATTCCGCTGACGACTCCCAGGGGCCGTCCATCGACATGGCGACCGTCGTGGAGTCACTGAGCAGGGTCTGTCGCGAACACGCCGATGCGCTTTGTCGTGAATCGGCGGCCGCCGCGCTCGGCTCGCTGGGTCATCCCGGCGGGCTCGCGGCCGTGCTCGCCGCGTGCGCCGACAAGGCCCCGGTTCGACGACGAGCCGTGCTCGCCCTTGCGGCCTTCGACGGTCCTGAGGTGACCGACATGCTCGAGCACCTCAGCGACGACCGCGATCTCCAGGTACGACAGGCGGCGGAGGACCTGCTCGCGATCGAGCGCGGCAGCGACATCTGATGTGATCGCCACCATCGCTGGCCGTTTCGAGGGTTCGCATGTCGGTGAACGCGGAACGACCGGCCCTAGGGCCGGCCGTTCCCAAAGCCTGCTGTGTCGTCGGGGGTCAGCCGGCCAGCTCGTTGGACTCGCCGTTGCGATTCGTGATCGGCGCCAGCTCGTCCCAGCCACCCTCGGCCTTTCGCTGAGCGATGCGGAAGCCCTCGATCGCCCACGGATCATCCGCATTGTCGGTGATGATCTCAATACCGGGTCGCACGAGGCCGAACGCGTCCGTGTCGAGGGCGTACATGGCGTTCATCAGTTCAGCACGCTCGACCGTCTCGGTCTCCGAGAGCCCCAGTGCGAAGAACTCGCCGAAGTTCCACCCGATGGAGGTGATGCCACCGTCGAGCTGGCCCTCGTCGAGGCCTGCCGCCGCACCCTGCTCGCGGAACTGCTGGATCGCGGGTTCGTCGGCGTCCGCCGGGTCAGCCGGGTCCAGGGTCACCTGCGCCTGGATCACACCTTCGGCCGACGGACCAGCGATGGACATCGCAGTGTTGCCGGCGCAGGTCACCGAGATGAAGGTCGTCGGATCCCAGGTCTCAGGTATGAAGGTCAGCGTCTGCGGGCACGGTGTGCCACTGATGCCGACGATGAACGTGTCTGCTCCGGATGAGGAGAGCTGCGTGACCGCAGCCTCGGTGGTGGTACCCGACAGCGGGTTGTATCCCTGCTCGGCGACGATCTCGATGTTGGTTCCGTCGTCGTTGTTGCTCCGCTCCACGGCTTTCTCGAGAGCATCCTTGTAGGCCGTACCGAAGTCGTCGTCCTGGTAGAGCAGGGCGATCTTGGCTTCCGGCGTGGTGTCCGCGATGTAGTCCAGCCAGTAGTTGGCCTCGAGCGCGTACGACGGCAAGCCGGTTATATACCACGGGTACTGGTCGGCATCGCCCCAGTTGGTCGAACCGGTGGCCAACGCAATGTTCGGCACACAGTTGTCATTCAGGTAGTCGCGTATCGCCAGGTTGTTCTCGGTGCCGATCGTGCCCACGATCGCGAACACGCCGTCCTGTTCCACCAGCTTCTGCGCCAGCGCAGGTGTCTTGCCGGGGTCGTAGGAGTCGTTCTCCTTGATCACCTCGATCATGTAGGAGTTGCCGTCCCCGGCCTCGACCCCGCCATTGCTGTTGACCGACGTTGCCCACGCCTCCAGGCCAGTGGTGATCTGGTCGAAGATTGCGAACGGTCCATCAGCGGGCCGAATCGTGCCGATCTTGATGGTCTCTCCGTCGATTCCAGCGGTTGGTTGGTAGTCCGCACAGTCGATCGAAGGATCGATGAACGCGCCTGACTCCTCCGAGGAGCCGTCGCCGTTCGTGTCACCATTGGAGTCGCCGTTGGAGTCATCCGATGACGAATCGGAATCGTCGTCCCGTCCGCAGGCCGAAGCCACCAGGACGGTGGCGAAAGCCACTGCGGCCAATCGCTTCCATGTTGATCTCATGATTCAGGTTCCTCCTGGGTTTGCGATCTGTTGAGCGGTGCCGCTGTCATCGGTTGCACCGTCGTTGTCGGCACCACCACCGCCGTCACGTTTCGCGGCGATCTTTGCTTGTAGGTCCTTGAACTGGCCGACGACCCCGTTGGGTGCGACCAGCATCTGAACCACCAGCAGCACTCCGAGGATGACCGGGGCAGCGTTCTCGAAGCGGCCGGGAAGCTCTGGGCCGATCACGTCTACGAACAGCCCGTAGATGAGCGCACCTACCGCTGGGCCGATGATCGTGGCAGGCCCGCCGACGACCACGGCCACGAGCAGGTAGATGGAAACCAACAGAGCGAATGAAGTCGGATTCACACGCGGATTGCCGTTGAGCAGCGCCAGCATCCCGCCACCGATCCCGGCGATGGCAGCGGAGATTCCGAAGGTGAGGATCTTCGTGCGCGAGGTGTTTATCCCTGAGGTCTCCGCTGCGATCTCGTTGTCGCGTATGGCCACAAGGCTTCGCCCCACCCTGGAGCGCACGATGTTGGCGATGACGACGAACACCGCAATGGTGATCGCGAGCACGATGAAATACCGCCACTGATCGTTCTCGAGGCCGCCGAAGGGAGACTCCCAGCGAATCGGACACTCCGGACGGCCACGTGGACAGCCAGATTGGGGCACCGTGAGAGCAAGGCCGCTGCTGCCCCCGGTCAAGGAAGAGAACTGTTCGATCACCGCTGGGAACAGAACTGCAACCGCGAGGGTCACGAGTGCCAGGTACAACCCCTTGATCCGAAGGGCCGGCAGACCGATCGCCACGCCTGCAACGAAGCACACCAGCGCGGCGACACCGATCGTGAGCAGCATCGGCATCGTGGAGTTCACCACGATGATTGCGGCGGTGTAGGCGCCCAGTCCGTAGAGGGCACCGTGGCCGACCGAGATCTGGCCGTTGTATCCGGTGAGCAGGTTCAGCCCGGCCGCTGCAACGGCGATGCACATCCAGCCGATGAACTGGTTGATCCGGAACGGTTCGAACTGGAAGGGCACGATCACGAGGAACGCCAGCACCACGGCACAGGCGCCCCAACGGAGCCAGGCAGGCGAGTGCGACCTCATACGCGGTTCACCTGTTTCGATCCGAAGAGCCCCTCGGGGCGGAACAGCAGCACCGCGAGGATGAGGATGAAGGCGGGCGCCAGCGGCATCCGTTCGAACACCGAGACGTACTGAGGCACCACCGACGACAGAACACCGACGATCAGGCCACCGATCACCGCCCCGGCGATCGAGTCGAACCCGCCGAGTGTGATGGCCGCGAAGCCGAAGATCAGTGTCAGCTGCATCAGGTTGGTGCCCAGTCCCAACTGCGGGGCGGTGAACACCCCCGCGAGTGCGCCAGTGGCGGCAGCGAGTCCCCAGCCGAGCATCAGGATGAGTGGCACCGGCACGCCGCACAGGCCAGCCGACTCCGAATTGGAGGCCACGGCTCGCATGGCGAGACCGATCTTCGTTTTCTGGAACAGCAACGAGAATGCCGCCACGAGCGCGGCCAACACGAGTCCGGCGCCGATCTTCTGCCACTGGATGGCCACCCCGGCGATGGTCACCTGCTCGAGGCCGAAGAGTGGATCGAGCCGTTTGTCGACCGTGCCCCAGACCAACTGGGCCGCGCCGTTGAGGGCGAGGAACAATCCAATGGTCACGATCACAACCGCAAGGGGCTTCTCGTGGGGGTCACCCAGAGGAGACACAGCCACCTGATGAAGGATGATTCCGATCAGGAAGCCTCCGAGCATGCCGCCGATCACCGCAAGCCACATCGGCACGCCCGCGCTCCAGATCGTCCACACGAGGAAGGTGGAGAACATCGCGAGTTCACCCTGGGCGAAGTTGAGCAACCCGGTGGAGCGGTAGATGACCACGAGCCCGAGACCCAGCATCGCGTAGACGGCGCCGTTGCCGAGTCCGACCACCACGACCTGGAGGAAGTCCGTCATCGCATGGCTCCCCTCGGCCCGGGGTCCTCAGCCATACGGTGCATGGGATTCATCTGGTGCGTCACAGTCATCTCGTGCATCACAGTCCCAGGTAAGCCTTCTGGATCGTCTCGTCGTGCTGGAGTTCCTCCGCAGCTCCGGCAGCGACGATCTCGCCCGCTTCGAGCACGTAGGCACGGCCTGCGAAGTCGAGCGCGAGGTTCGCGTTCTGCTCCACGAGCAAAACCGCTGTGCCCATGTCCACGGTTACGTCGCGGAGCCGGTCGAACACCTCGCGGGTGACCAACGGGGCGAGGCCGAGGGAAGGCTCATCCAGCAGCAACAGCCTCGGCCGGCTCATGAAGGCCCGGGCGATGGCCAGCATCTGCTGCTCTCCGCCGGACATCGATCCCGCCTGCTGGTCGCGGCGTTCTCCCAAGCGGGGAAAGGCCTCGAGCCACATGTCGACGTCGCTTTCGACCTCGGCGCCCGAGCGCTGGTAGGCGCCGACACGCAGGTTGTCCTCCACGGTGAGTGCGGTGATCGTTCCCCGACCCTGGGGTACGTG
>JBPCTP010000295.1:0-2616 GCA_051011615.1 Microthrixaceae bacterium
GTGCTCACGTTGGCCCACGAACTCGGCCACGGCGTCCACGCGTTCCTGTCGCGGCCGCAGGGCGTGTTTCACCAGGACACACCGCTGACACTCGCGGAGACAGCATCGGTGTTCGGTGAAACGGTCACGTTCGGGCGCCTCGTTGCCGATGCCGGTGACCCTGCTGACCGCCTGCCGTTGCTCGCCGAACACCTCGAAGACCAGATCGCCACGGTGTTCCGCCAGATCGCGATGTGGCGGTTCGAGGACGCGGCCCACAATGAGCGGCGTGCGTCCGGTGAGTTGGCTCCGGAACGGTTCGGCGAGATCTGGGCCGAGACACAGACCGAGATGCTGGGCGACTCGGTGCGGATCTCAGACGGTTACAGGACCTGGTGGAGCTACATCCCTCACGTCATCCACACACCGGGGTACGTCTACGCCTACGCGTACGGACAGCTGCTGGCTCTCTCGGTCTACGCCCAATACGAACTGCATGGCGACGCGTTCGTGCCGTCCTACATCGAGCTGCTGTCTGCGGGTGGGTCGATGTCGCCAGAGGAACTCGGCAAGATCGTCGGCGTCGACCTCGCCGACCCCACGTTCTGGGATGGTGGCCTCGACATCATCGAGCGGCAGCTCACCGAGACCCTCGATGCTGCCGGAGCCGCCGGACGGCTCTGAGCCTCAGCCCTCGGGCGGAGCGCCGCCTTCGGCCTGGTCCTTCAGCTGCACGAACGCCATGCGGATCTGGCCGAGGGCCTCGTTGAGGACCTTGCCGTTGTCGCCGAGTTGATCGCCGACCTTGTCGAGGGCGGCTCCCAGCGCGTCGATGGCCAGCGAGCCGTCGTCGAAGTTGGGCGGCTGCTGGCTGAGGTGGATGGCCGCCAGTTCGTAGAACCCCATCAGGTGATTGGCGATGACGTCGGCCGCGGGTGTCTCGGCGATGCGCTGTTGCGCCTCGGCCATCTCGGCCATCATGGCCTCGGCCTGGGCTCGCTCCTCGGGAGACAAATCCTCGAGCGAAGGCTCTCCCGGCGGCGCCTGCGGGGGCGCGGCCTCGGGCTGTGGAGGAGCGTCCTTGCGGATCGGGCGTTCACCATCTGGGGTCCACAAGCTCACAGCGAAGTCCTCTCGGCCCCGTCGGGTGTCATCAGGTGGGGCGGCGCGTGTACCCTAGTGGCCGACAACTGACCGGAAAGCGGGGCGCTGCTGCGTCCCCACCTGGCCACCTGATCGGTCACCGATCGAGCGTGCGCCAGTGTCGTATGAGCAGGTGTCCGGCACGTCCGGGCGCAGGCGGATCACGGCTTTCCACCTGTACCCCAACGAGAGGATGTGCCCTTGAGCAGTGAGCGGCCATAGCACCGCCGAGTGATGAGGCTCGGATCAACGATCAGATCCGTGCTCGTGAAGTCCGCCTCATCGACGTCGACGGCACCCAGCTCGGCATCAAACCCCTGCCCGATGCGCTTCGCATCGCCAAGGCGGCCGAACTGGATCTGGTGGAGGTGGCAGACAACGCCAGCCCGCCGGTGTGCCGGATCATGGACTACTCGAAGTACAAGTTCGAGGCCCAACAGCGAGCCAAAGAGTCTCGCAAGAAGGCATCGAATGTGACGGTCAAGGAGATGAAGTACCGCCCGAAGATCGGTGACGGCGACTTCAACACCAAGACCTCCAAAGTCGAGCGATTCCTGGACGAAGGCAACAAGGTCAAGATCACGATCATGTTCCGAGGCCGAGAGATGCAGCATCCCGAATTGGGGCGTCGCATCCTCGATCGAGTGGCCGAAGAGGTCGCCCATGTCGGACGGGTCGAGGTGTTCCCGAAACAGGACGGTCGCAACATGACCATGGTCCTGGGCCCCGACAAGAAAGCGCAGGCCGCGCACAAGAAGGCACAGGCCGAGGCGGCGCGAGTCGAAGCGGTCGAGGCCGAGCTCCACGAGCCGGCTGCGACGCCTGAAGCTCAACCGGCAGATTCCGGCGACTGACAAAGCAGAGAGACACATGCCAAAGATGAAGACGCACTCCGGTGCGAAGAAGCGCTACAAGGTGACCGGTTCCGGCAAGATCATGCGCCGCAGCCCCAACCTCAACCACATCCTCGAGAAGAAGTCGGCCAAGCGGAAGCGTCGGCTCTCGGGTGAGGAGCAGATGACCGGCGGCGACCGCGAGCGCGCTCGCCGTCAGCTCGGCATCTGAAGTTCTGTCTTCCTCTGATCGAAAGGAAATCTCATGGCACGTGTCAAAGGCGGAGTGTCCGCCAAGAAGCGTCACAAGGCCGTCAAGGCCAAGGCAAAGGGTTACTACGGCAATCGCAGCCGGACGTTCCGGTCGGCCAACGAGGCCGTCATGCACGCGGGCAACTACGCGTTCCGCGACCGTCGGGCCCGCAAGGGTCAGATGCGTCGGCTCTGGATCCAGCGCATCAATGCCGCCTGCCGTCTCAACGACACCACCTACAGCCGGTTCATCGCCGGGCTGAAGGCGGCCGAGGTCGAGGTCGATCGCAAGATCCTGGCCGACCTCGCCGTGCGTGATGCCGAGGCGTTCTCGGCGCTCGTCGAGGTGGCCAACGCGGCTTCCGAGAAGGTGGCCAGCTGACGCCGATCGGCGCCCGTCACCCCAAGA
>JBPCTP010000296.1:0-7111 GCA_051011615.1 Microthrixaceae bacterium
AGCTCCTCGAGCGTCATGGTGGCCGACGCCAGTATGCCGAGGCCGCCGGCCTCTGCCGTGGCAGTTGTCAGCCTCGCACCGGAAACCCAACCCATGCCGGTCTGCACGATCGGGAACCGGACCCCGAACAGCTCGGTCGCCCGCGTACCCAGCGCCGGATGGGCTGATGGTGGTTGGGGTGACGGCTGGGCCACCGCCCGGGGCGATGGCGCATCGTCTCCGCTGTGGCTCACGGCTCGGGAACCTCGCGATGTCGTAGCCCCTGGGGATCGAGCCGCTCGATCTCCCCGAGCTCCTCAGCGGTGGGCACACGGGACTCGTCGACATCACCGGGGACCACCAGGGCGCAGCCGGTTGCCTCGACAACTTCGTCGACAGACACACCTGGGTGCAGCGAACGAAGTCGCAGCGTCGAGATGCCTGCGTCGTCTGTCGCCTCGAAATCCATCACTGCCAGGTTCGACACGATGCGGCGAATCTCGTGGAAGCGGCTGGCCACCCGTCCCAGCTCGGCGGCTCGGTCGTATCCAACTCCGCACACGACATCGACCGATTCCACGAACACGCGGCTCGAGTGGTTCGGCACCCAGTAGCTGGTGGTGTGGTTGATGGTGTTGCCGGGAGCACCCCGAAATCCGAGCATCTGGGACTTGGGTTGGGCCCAGTCGCCGATCGCGGCGATGTTGGCGTTGCCGAAACGATCGAGCTGCACAGGGCCCATCATCACGTGGCGCTTGCCCTGCCACAGCAACCCGAACATCTCGCGATACGGATTCCAGTGGGCGATGGTTCGCTGCGACAGTCGGTCCGGCTCCGCCAGACCGACGGGCGGCACGTTGTCGAGAAGTGTGTAGTAGCCATCGGTGATCGCAAGGTGCGGTTCAGCGGTGCTGGCCGCCAGCCGCCCCCCAATGAGGGGAAGGTTGCCGATGGGGTTGCACAGGCTTTCGCCGTCGCCGGCGAACGCATCCGCGATCGCAACGGCACAGACGTCAGCCCTCAGCGGTGTGGGTGTGTCTACTTCGGCCACCGTCATCACTCTCCCTTTGAGCCCTGAGCGGGGGCATTTTCGGCCGTGAACTCGGCGACCTTGGCCCTGTAGCCGGCTTCGTCGATCTCGAGATAGTCCGTGCTGAAGGCTGCCCAGTCGTCGTCATCGCGAGCACTTTTGGCATAGAGCTTCTGGAACGCCTCGTCACGGGAGTAGTCGGGCGGGCACTCCGTGAAATGCGCTCCGCCGGGTGCCTCGATGACACCGGCCACGTCCAGGCGCGAGATCCGCAGGTGGGTGATGTCGGCCAGCGACGCGAGTTCCCCGGTGTCGACGACCTGCTCGCAGCTCACGAAGGACCGCTTGGCGGCGCGCACGAACAGGTCGTCCATGAACGGGTCCTCGCCGAGCCACATCGCGTTGCCTGACGAATCGGCACGATGTTGGTGCACGAACGCGGCGTCGAGGTCCAGCGCCGGCACGGCCACCATTTCCTCGTGCTCGCCGCTCTCGGGCTCGGGGTATGGCGAGCGGACGGTGCGCAGGTCGGGCATCACCACTGGGATGTCAGAGCCGAGTCCCGCACGGGTGGGCAGGAACGGCACCCGCCATGCGGCCGCCTGGAGTCCCAGGAGGAGCATGCCCTCGTCCCATTCGGCTGCCTCGACGGTTACGTTCTGTCCGGCGAGCCTGTAGTTGGGCTCGAGCGGGATCGAATCCAGAGAAACGAAACCGGAGATCACCTTGGCCACCTTGCCCGCCCGGCAGAGGAGACCCACGTCCGGGCCGCCGTACGCGACCACCGTCAGGTCGGTGAGATCCGAGCGCAGGATCTCGCGAACAACCGACATCGGCTTGCGGCGACTACCCCAGCCTCCGATGCCGATCGACATGCCGGATCTGAGCTCGGCGACTGCTTCTGCCTCGGTGAGTGTCTTGTCCGGCCCGGCCACTGCCAGCCCCTCTCTGCGGCTCCAGCCGCCAAATCTGATGACCCGTCAGATTCCATACGGTACTTGCAGCACCACCGTGGGCCTAACCGCCGACATGTTGCCCCCCTGCGCGGCGACAGCCACGCGCGCCGGTAGCGTGTCGGGCACACCAGGACGATCGAACGGACATGTTGAACGCGACAGGCAATGCCCCGAAGAGGCAATCGTGGCAGGCGCACCGACGAGCCGGCCTGAGGTTCCGGGCCTGCCGCGTCGGCCTGGTGGCCGGCCTCGCCCTCGTCATCGGCGCCTGCAACGACAGTGGCACTGCGAACCCCGAAGATGACTCCAACAACCATACGAACGACAACTCCGCTGGCTCCGATTCCGAAGGCACAGGCGAAGAGACCACCGGTACCCCGGGTGACATTTCAGCGCTCGAGGCTTCCACGACGGCGTGTGAAGTGCTCGCCAACATGGGCGCGGCGTTCGCCAACAACCAACCGACCACCACCGAAGAGGTCCGGGCGGATGTCGACGCCTTCGTGTTGATGGTGAACAAGATGGCGGAAACCACTTCCGACCCCGCTCTCGCCGATCGGCTGAGAGCGGGCGCCGAGAACCATCGGCAGTTCGCCGAGGACGTCAACTATGACCCTGCCGTCATGGACCCCACCGAACAACCGGACTACCCCGGGGCGGAGGCGGACGCTGCGGCCATCAGCGAGTGGTTCGGGGCAGACGCCGCGACCTGTACGTCCGACCCTTCTGCGATCCAGGTGCCCTGAGTGGCGACACGCAAGCCGAACCGTGCGGTGCAGGTCGTGGCGGCGCTGGCCGCGGTCGGAATGCTGGGCGGTTTGGTGGTCGGCGCCATCGTCGGCCTGGGCGGCGGCACCACGACCACTTCGACCTCGGCTGCTCCCACGACGTCCACCACCACAACGCCGCTGACGGCCGAGCAGTACCGCCAGCGAGTGGACGTTTCACTTCAGATGATCAGTGAGGCCGGCGGTGAGCGATGTGCCCTCGCAGCCGCATACACCGACGTCCAGGCGCTTCCGCCGCCCAGCGACACGGACCAGATGATGGCCCTGATCGCGGTCACGGTCGCGCTGCTGCGAGCCTCTGCGGTATCCGCGACCACCGACCAACCGGATGCCTCTGCGCAGATCGCTGCCACCGCCGACGCGCTGGAGGCCGAGGCGGAGGCCGCCGGCTTCGAGCCGGGCTGGCTTGCCGATGCAGGCACAGATTCTGCCCTGGCAGATCCGGCCTTCGAGGAGGCGTTCGCCTCCTACCAGGAGCTCACCTTCGAGCAGTGCTTCGCCGACTCGGTGGACCCGGCCGAGCCGGGCAACTAGCCACAGCCCACGCCGGCGAGCGCCGCAGTAGGTTCAGCACATGAAGCCACTCGCCGTGCACCACGTCTCGGTCAACGTGTCGGATCCCAAGCGCAGCGTTGCGTTCTACACAGAGGTGCTCGGCGGATCCGTCCGGGCCGATCGACCGGACTTCGGCATCGGAGGCGCATGGATCGATCTGGGAGACACCCAGGTCCACCTCGTCGCGGCCGAGGTTCCACCGAACATGGGCCAGCACTTCGCGATCCTGGTGGATGATCTCGACGCCGTCGTGGCCGAACTCCGATCCAGGGGCATGGAGGTCGGCGACGGCCGGACCGTCGGACCCGACCGCCAGACCTTCCTCGATGACCCGGACGGCAATGTGATCGAACTCCACCAGATCGGGACTGCCACTTGCTGACATCGAAGAGGGTGGCGCCGGCGGTCGATCACTCCTCGAAATCAGCGTCACGGTTCTCCACGAATGCGTCCCGGGCCTCGTCGGACACTCCCGTGAGGTTGAGTTCGAACGTGAAACCCTGCTCGAAGCGGTAGCTGCGGTTCACATCCACGGGATCGATCCCATTGAGTGATGCCTTCGCAGCGCGGATCACCGTGCGGCTCTTGGAACAGATCTTCGCTGCGATCTGCATTGCGGTGTCCCGTAGGTCGCCTTCAGGGACCACGGCTGAGATCGATCCCCACTGGGCCATCACCTCGGCGGTGACCGGCTCCGCTGTGTAGACCATCTCGCGCATCTTGTGCTGCGGCACGAGCCTGGCGAGGTGCGTGGCTGCGCCGAGTGCACCCTGGTTGACCTCGGGAAGACCGAACGTGGTCCCCTCGGCCGCCACGATCACATCCGCGTTTCCGACGAGGCCGATTCCGCCACCCAGGCAGAAGTCGTGCACCGCAGCGATCACAGGCACCTCGCACTCGTAGAGCGCCTTGAACGCCGCATAGCAGCCACGGTTCGCACCCACGAGCGCGTCGAATCCCTCGGTCGACTGCATCTCCTTGATGTCGACACCTGCGTTGAACCCCTTGCCCTCCGCACGCAGCACCACGGCGCCGGTACCCGGATCCTTTCCCGCCTCGCCCAGGAGGTCAGCGAGCTCGAACCAACCAGCCACGGTCAGCGCGTTGACCGGCGGATGCGCCATCACTATCTCGGTGGTGCCACTGGTTGTGGTGGTGGTGAAACCCATTGCGCCTCCCGCTGCGTGGACGGCGGCCAGCTTCTCGGACTGGCTCGCGAGCAGCGCGCGAACGGTAGCCTCCGCCGCAATGGGCAGCGACACCGATGACACAGGCCGCACTGACACAGGCCGCACTGACACAGGCCGCACTGACTCAGGCCGCACTGACACAGGCCTCGTCGAGACAGGCCTCGACTACACGGGCAAGACCGTGCTGGTGACCGGCGGCACGAAGGGAATCGGCCGCACGATCGTGCAGTGCTACCTCGACTGGGGTGCGAACGTCGTGACCTGCGGACGAAACGAACCCCGGGACCTGCCGGCAGGAGCGGACTTCCGGGCAGCTGACCTCCGGGACCCCGAGCAGGCCGATTCGTTGGTGGATGCCGCAGTTGAGATGCACGGCCGGTTGGACGTGGTCGTGAACAATGCCGGTGGTGCGCCCGAAGCCGACGCGGCCACTGCGTCGCCCCGGTTCAGCGAGTCGATCATCCGGCTCAACCTCATCGCACCGCTCAACGTTGCACAACGGGCCAACCAGCACATGCGGGCCCAGGCTTCTGACTCCAAAGACGGCAACGGTGGCGTCATCATCAACATCGCCTCGGTCTCAGGCACTCGCCCTTCGCCGGGCACGGCTGCGTACGGTGCTGCGAAAGCAGGACTGCTGAACCTGACCAGCTCGCTCGCCGTCGAGTGGGCGCCGCAGGTGCGCGTCGTGGCGATCGTCGCCGGGCTGATCCTCACCGAGCAGGCAGCTCTGCACTACGGCGACCAGGAATCGGTCGAGCGGGTGGCTGCGACCGTACCGGCCGGTCGGATGGGTACACCCGAGGACCTTG
Source organism: Microthrixaceae bacterium (assembly GCA_051011615.1). Classification (GTDB taxonomy): domain Bacteria; phylum Actinomycetota; class Acidimicrobiia; order Acidimicrobiales; family Microtrichaceae; genus JBPCTP01. The sequence goes on from JBPCTP010000296.1 coordinate 5,311, forward strand.
CCCAGGCTTGCCGGTGGTTGGGCAGCGATCTCGCCTCGTACGTGTCGGGCTCAGCGATATGGCTCCACGGCGGCGGCGAACGCCCGGCGTTTCTCGATGCGGTGCAGGGCGACGGCTGAGCGACCAGCCTGCGGTCAGGGGGTCGTACCTCTGAGGGCCCGGAGTTCGTAGGCTCGTTGCCATCGCGATGAAGATCTTTCTTGCCGTGGCGGCTCTCGTGGTCGTCGTTGCACTGCTCGGCGGCACCGACAGCCTCGACCAGGGCGCTGACGCGCAGGTCGACATCACACTCATGCGATCCATCAACGTGGAGAACGCCCGCGATGAACTGATCTCCAGCGCATCTCGCACATGGCAGGCGACCCGGGTCGCGGAGTCGACTGAGGACGGCTCGGCGACCGTTGAGTTCTCCATGCCCGGATCCTCACTCGACGGATTCGTGGCAGAGCTGCGCGACCTTGATTCGGCGGACGATGTCGAGGTCAAACTCGAAGTGGATCCGGACCAACTCGAGCCGGATGCACTCGCCTCCGATGAAGGCAGCGCGGCAGCGGCCCAGCCAGTGCGTGTCGAGGTGAATCTGGACTCAACATCGCCGGGAGGCGCCTGGCTGACCATCGGCGGAGCGATCCTCGTGGCTGCGATGGCGCTCATAGCGCTCGTGGTCGTCCAGCGACGCTTCTCCGGCGACGACCCCTATTCCGAGGGCGCCGACGAACCGGGTGCCTCCATCTAGAACGCACCGCCATCCAAGCGCACCGCCATCTGGAGCGCACCGCACGCATCCGGGCGCGAGGTAACGCGAGTCTGACGCTGCTCGGGTGACTCTGACGCTGCTCGGGTGACTCAGCCGCCGAGCGGAAGAGCGTCGGCCAGGCGGCGCCAGCCACCGGTCGGCACCGTCGCCATGTCGGATTCGAGCACCTGGATACACACGTGGTCCGCACCCGCGTCGAGATGCTCCTGAACACGCTTGGTAGCTGCCTCGACCCCGCCCCAGGCGACGACTGCATCCACGACGCGATCGGACCCGCCGTCAGTGTTGATCTCCTCCTCGGTGAAGCCGAGGCGCATCAGGTTGTTGGCGTAGTTGGGCAGGCCCAGGTAGATCGCCATGTGTGCACGCGCCGTCTCGCGCGCACTCGTCGGATCCTCGTCGAGCACCACCATCTGTTCCACAGCGAGCAGCGGCTCCGGTCCCATGGTTTCACGGGCTATTGCGGTGTGCTCCGGCGGCACGAAGTAGGGGTGCGCACCTGCGGTGCGCTCGGCTGCCAGCTTCAGCATCTTGGGGCCGAGGGCTGCGAGGACCATCTCCGCCGGCGGCTCGCCCTTGGGCGCCATGAACAGCGCGGAATCCATCGCGTCGAGGTATTCGACCATCGCCGAGTACGGCTTGTCGTAGGTATGCTTGCGCACGCCCGCCACGAGGTTGCCATGGGAGACGCCCAGTCCGAGCAGGAAGCGACCGGGATACGCCTCGTTGAGCGTCTGCATCGCAGCATTCGTTGTCAGTGGATCCCGTGCGTAGCGATTCGCGATTCCGGTGGCCACCTTCATCGAATCGGTGGCCTCCAGCAACAACGCCGCCTCGAGGAACACCTCGCGAAAGACGGTTTCGGGGATCCACAGAGTGGAGAAGCCCAGCTCCTCCACCTCGGCCGCCGCTTCACGGGCCAGAGACGAAGGCTGCATGTCGAGCGCTCCGGTCCAGATTCCGTATGTGCCGATGTCGATGTTGCCGTTCTGCATTCGCCGCAGGCTACAGAAGTGTCGGCCATTGAGGTGGCTGATGCAGAAG
>JBPCTP010000297.1:0-3828 GCA_051011615.1 Microthrixaceae bacterium
TCTCGTAGTCCGTTCCGAGTGCTGCGCCGGCGATCATCAGGGCCGGAACTATCCAGACCCAGGAGCGGACCGGGTGCTCGTCGTGGGCGATGCGGGGCCACCAGCGCAGTACTGAAACTACAGCGATCACGAACAGGACAGACACGCCGATCGGAACGGTCATTGCTCTCAGCAGTGACTCGGTGTCGGGGAAAGTCGCGTATTCGGAGTTTCCCTGGGTAAGCGCAAGGCCGAGGCCCTGGATGATGATCAGGTAGACGATCACGATCGCGGCAAGCCAAGGGTAAGTGAGCCGCTTCGACATGGCGTGGTTCATGGGCCCGGAACGTAGTTGGTCAGCGGTAGCTTCGGCGTCGGTGCTCCGGTCAGGCCTGGGCTTTGTCAGTTGAACTTCCGGAGTTCCGACGCGGTGTGTTCGCCTGCACTGACAGCGGATAACTCGGCGCACAACGCTCGTTGCGAGGTCCGCAGTTCCTTGATCTGTGGCGGGGTCGCACAGCGTTCAGTGCCCGATACCTCGCAATGAGCAGGTCAAGAGTTCGATTCTCTTCTCGGGCTCGAGTTGGATGCGGAACCTTCCCCAGCGCCTGGTTTGCGTGCGCGAAGATTCCCTCACGAACCGATCCTCGCGGGTACCCGCGGTCCAAGCACCATCACTTGGCGATGCTCAGCAAGGCACCGATCGTGCCGTTGAACTCATCGCGGAAGCTGGGAAGAAGGGGTCGACCTGGTTGCCCTCAGCGAAACCTGGTTGCCTGGCTACCTGTTCTTCGCGCCTCCGGCGGCTATCTAGAGACGCGAGCGAACTACCTGGAGCAGTCCATCGCCGGGTTCCTCGGCCTGGACTGTCCGCCACCGCTCTGCTGCTCCTATAGCGTCAACCCGTCCGCATTGCGGGTGCGATCGCCGACCCAGGAGCGCCATGGCAGACCAAGCCCCCAACATCGTGCTGATTCTCACGGACCAGGAACGGAATCTCCCCGCTCTGCCTAGCGACTTCGAGTTGCCAGGCCGGGAGCGCTTGCAGGACCTGGGTGTGACGTTCACGAACCACATGATCACTTCGTGCGTGTGTACGCCGTCGCGGTCGACCATCTATACGGGGCAGCACATACAGCGCACAACCGTGTTCGACAACGTCAACTTCCCGTGGTCGAACGACCTGCCGACCGATATGCCCACGGTGGGGCACCGCCTACGCGAACTCGGGTACTTCGCGGCGTATCTGGGCAAGTGGCACCTGTCGGCCGCACTCGACACAACCGATGTCTACGCAGGCGCGAATCCGGAGTTCGCCAGCATCCTCGACGACTACGGATTCTCCGACTTCGTCGGCCCCGGTGACGTCATCGGCATGACCCTGGGCGGTTACCGCTCCGACGAGATGATCGGCGCCGCCGCGCGACGTTGGCTCAGAATCCGGGCTCAGGACCTCGCTGGCGAAGACAAGCCATGGTTCCTCGCAGTCAACCTCGTGAATCCGCATGACGCCATGATGTTCGACACGGACAGACCGGGAGAGGTCGTACAGACAGCAGGTCCGACGATGATCCCGGTTGCTCCTGCCCCACCCTCAGCGCTGTATTCAGCGACCTGGGACCTTCCTCTTCCGAGTTCCCGCCATGAAGACTGGGATTCTCCTGGACGACCCGCGGCCCATAGGGAGTATCAGGAGGCGCGCCGCTACCTGACCGGTTTGATCCCCGACGAGGACGAGCGATGGCAGCGCCTCCAGGACTACTACCTGAACTGCATCCGCGACAACGACCGACAGATCGCCGCTCTGCTGGTGGAACTCGAAGATCAGGGCTTCCTCGAAGATGCAGTAGTGATCCACACGTCGGATCACGGAGAGCTGGGCGGCGCCCACCAGATGTCTGGTAAGGGCGCAACCGCTTATCAGGAACAGAACAACGTGCCGCTCGTCATCAAGCACCCAGACGGCCAAGCCGGGGTCACTTGCGACACGCTCACCTCCCACCTGGATCTAGTTCCCACGATCCTTGGATGCACTGGGCTCGATGACATTGACGACGCAGATCTGCCCGGCCATGACATAACCCCCGTAATGTCGAAAGCTGCCACCTCGGGCCTTCACGAGGTTCGGGAGGCGACTCTGTACGCGTACAACATGTTCACGGGGCTCGACGCGGACTTCCTGGGCGCACTGGCCACCGCCAAGGTGACCGGCAACAAGCCCGAACAGCCGCCTCAAATGGACTTCTCCAAGCGTGGCGCAATCCGCAGCGTGTTCGATGGCCGGTATCGATTCAGTCGCTACTTTGCGCCAACTGAGCATCATCGTCCCGAGACGCTCGAAGACCTGATCAGACGCAACGATCTGGAATTGTTCGACCTCCAAACCGATCCAGACGAAGCAACCAATCTCGCCGCAGACCCTCGTGCGACCGAGGAGACGATTCTGCGGATGAACTCGCTGCTCAATCGTATGCTCGATTCCGAAGTCGGCGTCGACGACGGCAGCTTCCTTCCCACTGGGACACAGCAGCCTTGGGAAGTGGAGCGCTGGGATGTCTGAGAGCGGTCTGCTCCTGCTGCGACCGTGGTGAGTGACGAGCCCATCTGTGTACGGCCGGTGACCTCGTCGGCTCAAGCCACCGCAGACTGATGAAACAGCCAGCAGTGGCGCGATCGACAGCGGATAACTCGGCGCACAGCGCTCGCCGCGCCTCCAGCAGTCCGTTGACTTCTGGCTGGGTCGCACAGCGTTCAGTGCCCGATACCTCGTAATGAGCAGGTCAGGAGTTCGATTCTCCTCTCGGGCTCAACCCAAAGGAACACCGGGATCTGGCCCTCACCACAGAGGGTTAGCGTTGGCCACGTTCATGGCCACGGCGCTGGTGACGCTGAGGTGGTCACCGATGGGAGCGAAGCGGGCTTGCACCTCCATGTCGTCGGTGGTCGACTCGAACAGCACGAACTCGCCCACCGCCTGGAAGTCGTACAGCCCGACTTCCTCGACGGTGTCGAACGCTGTGAAGAGAGTATTCCAGACCCGCCGCCGTACTCGGGCGTGACATGAACGGGCGGACCGGCGATGCACTGGGAGGGGTGTCAAGGTATCGGAATGCCGGAGCTCACCCAGGAGGGGTCATCGTGAGCCCTAGTGTTGTTGCTTCCCCGAGATGCGCCGTGGCCGCTACCGGAGGAGTCGGCTACGTGTTGACCCGAGCACTCGTCGAATGTGTATTGAGCCCACAGCGACGAGTCGGGTAGGCCTGGCTCTCGCTCCATCGATTCGACGATCTGGGCTGCGGATCTGGCGTCGGACCAGATCCGTACGTTGTCGATGTCCCCTCCGAGGAACTCTGGCAGGCCTGCGGCGTTGTTGCCGATCCGCAGTGGTCCAGCTGAGGCGCTCAGGGCGACATCGAGCTGGTCGGAGCCGACCTCGATTCCATTGACGTAGCGCCGCAGAACGAAGCCGTCGTAGGTCATCGCTAGGTGGACCCACTGATTGCGAGGGATGGACCCGACCGCATCCAGGTCCTTTTGCTCGCCGGCCTGGTTCCAGTTGAGCAGCGTCTGGAGCTGGTATGTGTTGGGGTCAGCGGTGGGGACCAGCAGCATCGACCATGCGCTGTTGCCGTGCTCCACGATCCCGGCCTGGGTCACAAACTGATTGGACGTGAGCGATGTCGGCTTGACCCAGGCCTCCACGGTCAGTTCGTCGGAATCGAAGGCGTGATGGGCGGTCACGGTGTCGTTGCTTCCGTCGAGGTTGACCGCACAGCCACCCGGTGTCGTTGGAGCCAGTTCCGGGCCTACCTCCTGCAGGAACCCGATCACACTGGAGCCACCAAGGAC
>JBPCTP010000298.1:0-4076 GCA_051011615.1 Microthrixaceae bacterium
ACACTCGAACGCCTGGTGCAGGGTGAGGTGGTGAACCGAATCACCGTTGATCCCGAGACGGCGGCAGACGCGCGTACCGCTCTGGAACGCATGCTCGCGATCACCTGAGCGCTTCTGGCACCGCCACGCCGGCATCGGCCATCCGAGCATCGAATGCCTGGATCCCCTGCAACAGGGCAAACGCATCCGGGTCGTCATCGCCGCGACGGTATGGATCGCCGTCGACGACCATCTCCACCGAACCGATTCCATCGGTGATGTCCACCTCCACGGTCACCGAAGTCGGCTCACCGGTGCCTGCGATGGTCTCGACAGTTCCGGTGGGTCCGCCCGTTGGCGCCAACTCCAACTCCGCACCGGGCGCGGTGGTGACATCGAAGGCCACGACCACCGACTCATCGCCGCCACTGTGGTCGCGAATGGTGATGCTGCCGTTCGCCCCGATGAGCGCGTCGCGTTCGGCGGATGCGGAGGGAAAGCCGGGTGTGCCCTCCACGGTGACGCCCAGGGGGCGGAGCGCCACCTCGCGGAGTTTGGCCACCGGCTCGCCCAAAGCTGACACCTCGGACTCCAGCGGCTCGAGCTCCCACCAAATCCATGGACCCACCGAACCGGCAGGCGGCCCGAGCAGATCCTCCAAGGTGTCGATCGTGCCCTCTGGATCACCCAGGAGATGGTGCTCGGAATCGATCACGACTGCCTCGAACCCTCCGGCTGCGGCCACTTGCATCTGGGTCGCCAGGGGCTCGAGCGCCAGCGTGTGTTGCCAGTCGCCACTACCGCCGCGAAACGATCCTGCCGAGTACCGAAGCGTGTCTCCAAGAAGTGGTAGCGCCAGCGCTTGCCCAGGCCCGAAGTCGTTCAGGTAGCTGCCGGCGGGCAGCACCAGCACGTCCGAACCAGCAGGCAACACTTCTTCCATCTGTGCCACCACCGCTTCGACCCGGGAGAGGCGTTCGGCTACAGCCCGGCCGTCCGGGAGCAACGATCGCTGCTCGATGAGTGCCACCAGCAGCACGGCCACGGTGCCCAGCGCCACGAACCTGGGTGCCACAGAGCTGGGTCTCTCACCCGGGCGCACTTGTCGGGCATGCCCGAACGCTGCACGACCAGACAGCACCACCAGAGCGGCCAGCCCGACGAATGTGATGAACACCGAGATCCGCGACCAAGCCCGCAGTTCCTGGGCACCGACCCGCGCGATCAGCCATCCGATGCCTCCGGGAACACCGATTGCGAGCGAGATCCCCAGGAGCGCGAACAGCCGCAGGAGCAGCCCGTCGGGTGACCCTTTCTTGCGTCCGAGATTGCGAAGAAGCACCCCGGACAGCCACAGCACCCCGACCGTCGCCGCCAGGCCGATCGCGTCGGCGGGTGAGGCTCCCCAGTTGGTGAGCGCTGTGACGCTCTCACGCTGTGGCAGGAACACCCGTAGCGGATCGAGGGCGAAGCGAATCGAGTCCGACAACCTTCGCTCGAGTCTCGGAGCATCCGACAACAGTCCACCAAGGCTCGAGAGCAGCACGACCATGACGATGGAACCGGCACACAGCACGCCCGGGACCGCGCGCCGCCAGTCGAGGTTGCGAAGCGCCACCAGGACTGCGAGCAGGCCGATCGTGAGAACGGCGAACAACGAGTAGTAGGTCGAGGAAAGACCGATCACAAGCACACATCCGCTGCTCACAAGCAGCGTGCTGCGGGAAGCACGTGTTGGGCCTTGCCCGGCTCCGGCATCGGTCTGCGGGCTCCAGCCAGACCAACGCAACGCCAGATACACCGCCAGTGGCACCGGGTAGAGCGCGAAGAGGAACAAGTGGCCCTGCTCGATGTGGTCGTACACGGCCGAGCCGAGGGCAAAGGCGAGTGCGCCCGCACCTGCGAGCAGATCGGCCGTTCCCATCCAACGAAGCACCAGGAACGCCGCAAGCGCCGTCGCTGCGATGGCCAGGAGCATGTGCAGGTTGATGCCGCTCCAGATACTTCCGCTGGCTCCTGCCAGGATCGAGATCACGGCGATGTTCAACCGCTCGCCACCGCTTGGAGCGACGGACCAATCCACTCCGTAGGGGGCGCCCGTCTCCTGCGAGAAGCCCGGTTCGCCCAACCAGTTGGCCGAGTCCACAAGTATTGCGTGCTCGAGCGTGTCGCCTCCCCAGGAGACCGGTTCATCAAGGGGCAGCGGTGCGACCAGGACCACGGCTGCGGCAACCGAGATCGCACACACCAACAGGCATCGCAGAGCGAGGTTCCAATCACTGCTGCGCTCTCTCATGGTCCGGCTCAGGGTTCGCCGAGCAACAACAACCGGAAACCTGAACCACGAAGCGCACGACTCAGGGCTCGAACCGAATCGTCGCTGCGTTTGCCGGACCTCCAACGCGTTCCTGGCACCCCGTGCTCCGGGGGACGGCTCGGCTCCAGTCGATCGAGATGGCTCACACGCACGACCATCGGGCCGGCGAGGCAGTCGACCTCGCGCACTGCTCGCATGACCTTGATGTTCCACTCACCGGTGGGCCGCACGATCGCCGTGCGGAGCCGCCGTGGGTGGCAACTCCACGGATGGCCGTTCACGCTCCACCCGGCTGCACCCGCGAGGGGCACCGCCGCCATGACGGCTACGGCGCGGTTGATCTCGCTCGCATTCGGCTTCGCGCCGCGGCCGACCCACACGAGGTCATCAGGAAGTCGATCGTCCACCCGCTCTGCGGGTGGGGACTCGTTGACCGTGAGGTGCATGTGACCCCATCGGCACCGCTGGGTTCCGGCATGAGACTTTGGCTCCGACGGAGCGGCGTGGCGATTCCCAGCCCTATAGCACCTTGGTGAGGAACTGGCCGGTGTAGCTCTCCTTCACCGAGGAGAGGTGCTCCGGCGATCCTTCGGCCAGGACCGTCCCGCCGCCGACTCCGCCCTCGGGCCCGAGATCGATGATCCAGTCCGCGGTCTTGATCACATCCAGGTTGTGCTCGATCACGAGCACGGTGTTGCCCTGGTCGACGAGGCGGCTGAGCACGGCCAACAGCTTTCGGATGTCCTCGAAGTGCAGGCCGGTGGTGGGCTCGTCGAGGAGGTAGATCGTGTGCCCTGTCGAACGCTTTGCCAGCTCCGAGGCCAACTTCACTCGCTGTGCTTCGCCACCCGAAAGGGTCGTCGCGGGCTGGCCGAGGCGTACGTAGCCAAGACCAACATCGACAAGGGTCTGCATGTGTCGGGCGATCGGTGGCTGGTTGCCGAAGAACTCGAGCGCCTCCTCACAGGGCAGGTCGAGCACCTCGGAGATGTTCAGCCCCTTGAACGCGATGTCGAGCGTGTCGCGGTTGTAGCGCGCCCCCTTGCAGATCTCACACGGCACGTAGACGTCCGGCAGGAAGTGCATTTCGATCTTGATCGTTCCGTCACCTGAACATGCCTCGCAGCGTCCGCCCTTCACGTTGAAGCTGAATCGGCCCGGCAGGTAGCCACGGACCTTGGCCTCGTTGGTCTGGGCGAACAGCTTGCGGATCCGGTCGAACACACCCGTGTAGGTGGCGGGGTTGGAGCGGGGCGTCCGACCGATCGGTGACTGATCGATGTTGATCACCTTGTCGAGGAACTCGATCCCCTCCACCCGGCGGTGGAGTCCGGGAGGGAGCTTCGAGCCGTAGACGTGCTGCATGAGCGAGCGCAACAGGATGTCGTTGACGAGCGTGGACTTGCCCGAGCCCGACACTCCAGTGACCGCCACGAAACAACCGAGGGGGATCTCGACGTCGATGTCCCGCAGGTTGTGCTCGCGCGCTCCGAGGATCTTGATCCATTCCTCATCAGGCTCGCGACGCTTCTCGGGCACGGGAATCGAACGTTTGCCGACCATGTACTGGCCGGTGATCGACTCCCTTGCCCGCTCGAGTCCCTTCACCGTGCCGGAATGAACGACCTGGCCCCCGTGCTCACCGGCACCCGGGCCGATGTCGACCACGTGGTCGGCCACCCGGATGGTGTCCTCGTCGTGCTCGACCACGAGCACGGTGTTGCCGAGGTCGCGGAGACGCTCGAGGGTTTCGATCAGCTTGTGGTTGTCGCGCTGGTGC